>CAZUUI010000261.1:0-2971 GCA_964622955.1 uncultured Chitinophagaceae bacterium
CAATTGTAATTTCTGAATCTATGGTTACGAAAATGAAGCCTAATGCGGTAATTATAGATGTAGCGATTGACCAAGGCGGTTGTTTTGAAACTTCGGAAATGACCAATCACGATAAACCAACTTTTATAAAACACGATGTCATTCATTATTGCGTTCCCAATATTGCATCCAGAGTATCTCGAACCGCTTCTATTGCTATGAGTAATATTTTGACAAATCTACTTCTACAATTAATTCAAGTAGGTGGTGTTAAGTCTTTGGTTAAGAGTTCAAAAGGCGTTAGAAATGGAACGTATTTATTTGGTGGAAATGTCACCAACGCACATTTTAGCAATATGCTAGGTGAAAAGCATATCGATTTGGATTTGTTATTTTTTGATGAGTTTTAAATCTTGATGGAATATACCCATTTTTCTCTTGATAAAAATCCAAATATAAAATCGCAACTTTTGCTTTGGGCAAATCAATTTCAAAATTTTACGGCGTATGACAGCAATTCACATAAAGATAATTATACAAAATACGATTTTTTAATTGCAATTGATACTTTAGATACATATATAGAAAAATTTGATAGTCAATCATTTAAAGAATGGAAACAAAGTGATTTTACTTGTAGTATAATGAGCTATGAAATGAATCATCAATTATTAAATATTTCTACTGATAACGATACATTTATTGATTTTCCTTCTTGTTTTTATTACAAACCTCGATATATCATTTATCTAAAAGAAGGAAGAATTTATATAAATAGAAATTATCCCGAAGCTATAGAAATATTAGACCAAATAAGTAAATTCAATGTAGAATCAAGTTATAGAATTCCAAAAATAGAATTTAAAACCGATATTTCTGAAGCAAATTATATCCAAATAGTAGATCAAATTAAAGATAAAATATTGGAAGGCGCTTTTTATGAACTTAATTATTGCATAGATTTTAAAGCACAAACTGCTGAAATGGATGCTATTCATACTTTTATCAAACTCAATGAAATAGCACAAACACCTATGGCAGCTCTCGTAAAAATGGGCAAAAAATGGATACTATCCTTTAGCCCTGAACGTTTTGTAGCTAAGCGAGGCAAAACCTTATTGGCACAACCCATAAAAGGTACTGCACGAAGACATTCCGAATTGATTGAAGATGAACGAGTAAAACTAGACTTGCAGCAAAGCGAAAAAGAACGTGCCGAAAACAGTATGATCGTAGATTTGATGCGAAACGATCTGACGCATTATGCCAAGACTGGAAGTATTCAAGTGACTGAATATTGCAATATCTATTCGTTCAGATATGTCCATCAAATGATTTCAACGATTGAAGCCACGTTAGAAAATGAAGATAATACCATCGACGCAATAATGCAATGCGTTCCCGCGGGTTCGATGACCGGCGCGCCAAAGAAGAATGTGATGAAGTATATTGATATTTTTGAGACGTTCAAACGAAGTATGTATGCGGGCAATATTGGATATTTTGATACCGATGGCGATTTTGATAGCAATGTAGTCATTCGTTCTATTTATTATGATGAAAAACATAAAAAGGCCAATTTTTCTGTGGGGAGCGCTATTACTACACAAAGTATAGCTATTGAAGAATACAAAGAGTGCTTGCTCAAAGCTCAATTTTTATTAAAAGCATTTGGAAATGAATAAATATGTAATTTTTTCTCAATCCAATGATCCTTTCTTCAACCTAGCAGCTGAAGAATATTTTGTACGCAATTTTGATTTTTCGGAAAGTGAATATCTTTTTATTTACAAAAATACACCTAGTATTGTATTGGGCAAGAATCAAAATGTATACAAAGAAGTTCATTTAGATTTTATTAAAAATCCTGAAATTCCAATTTGTAGAAGAATTAGCGGAGGCGGAACCGTGGTTCACGATATGGGAAATATCAATTTTGCTTTTTTGGAAAAACGAGATATCAAGCGCGTCAATACCTATCATCATACCGTTGGGTTTCTTGTAGAAGCAATGAATGCGATGAAAATAGCCTGTAGTATGAACTCAAGAAATGCCATTATTCTTGAAAATGAACTTAAAGTTTCGGGAAGTGCACAATTTTCTTCTTCCAATGGCATTTTGAGTCATTTTACCTTATTATTCAATTCTGACTTAGATTTTATCAATCGTTGTATTAGCCAAAATTCCTTTTCTATAAAGACAAAAGCCAGCGAAAGTGTCCGTTCACAAATAGGAAATGTAGGAAATGTTACTATTTTATCCGAACTTGATTTTATCAACAAAATAGTATACGCTTGGGGTACAACTTCTTTTTATGAGTTGACAGATAATGATATAAAAAGTATACTTTCGTTAAAAATCAATCAATATGAAACTCCCGAATGGATTTATGACAAAGCAGGAGATGCTGTTTTGGAGTTTAAAAATGGTATGGTAACCCTCAAAAATGGATTTATTACAAAAATTGAGCTAAAAGAGAATGATATTTCGACCCAATTTATAAACAAACGATTTTTACCGAGCGAAATAGAAGATTTTGAAGGATTGGTTAGCCTGTTGGATTCTTAAGTTATTTTCAAATCACATAATACTAATTAACTAAAATCTAACAATAATTTACTTTATTCTTTTAGCTTTTTTAATTCTCTATCAAAATCACTCTCAAACAATTGGTCTTGAATAATTCTGTATTTTTCAAATTCAGTTTCAGCGTGAGCTTTAGCAATTTCAGCAGAAACTTTTCCAGCATTTTCAAGTATATCTCTATCGGTAGCCTCGATAAATTTATTTAGCCTTAATTCCCAATCTTCCATAGTCATAGGAATTTGTCTTAGCGCCATACTTTCAGCTATATCTAAATAGGCCGAAACCAATCTTTGTAGTTGTTGTATTTCATTTTCAGTCAAATAATTTTTGGCAACAGAAACATCAAATTTTTGAATTTTTCCTTTTGGGGCATCTTTCCAAGATGATAACCCCATAAATTCTTTTT
>CAZUUI010000262.1:0-2960 GCA_964622955.1 uncultured Chitinophagaceae bacterium
CTGTAGTAATTCTTTTAAAGACCAAATCATTTTGTGTCTCAATATAAGAATGCAAACCTATGCCACCAGACCATATTTTGGTATTGTTATAATAACCTCCAAGCATAAGACTGGATCCACCATCTCTATATGCATGAAAAGAAAACGAAGGACTTATCCCTATTCCTATATCACCAATTCTATATATTTGAGACGACTTATTAGAACCAGCGTCTACGGTACCACCTGCCAAATACCATTCTGTAGAAGCGGGGGCTACATAGGATTTATATTGTCCACCATTGCTCGCAGAATATACCCATGTGGTTCCATCGGCTTGATTTAGATATAAAATCGTACTATCTGTTTTGCTATAACTATTTTCAAACGTTCCCGCTTGAAATGTAGCTGCTGCTACTGGAGACACCATATTTGAAGCCAACCCAGATACACTAATTACTTGATCAACTGAATTTGCCAAAACGACATCACCATCGTTATTTACTGATAAAAACTTACTATTTATTGAATTGGCACTAACAGAACTTGAGGCATTAGTTAGATTTGTAAATCGTAATCCTGAATTTCCAGAAGCCCCATGTGTAATTTCAAGTCTATTATTAGGGTTCGTATTATTAATCCCTAACATAATAGAGTCTCTTTTTACAACAAATTTGTTTCCATTAATTGCTTCTATTTCAAAGAATGTATTTGAAGAAATAGTCGCTTTATTATTTCCAACCTTCAATTGAGAAAACAATTCAATTGGATTTGATACAATTACACAAATTATAAAATACAAACTTATTACTCTCATATAGATGTTTTTATATAATTAAACATGAAATTATAAAAGAAAAGTCATTAACCTTTAATGACTAATGACTTTTCAAAATAATACCATTAAATTGTTTAAGATTCTATTGAGCAGTTACATTTACTGTTCCTCCTCCTTGTAGTGAAGGGCAACATCCAGCCCAAGAATCGCTAGATCCACTTGAACATCCACCCATATAACTTTCTCCTCTCACTTGAATTTGGTATGTTCCTGCTGGCAATGCAACTACTGCATATGTAGCAGATAACCATCCCGAAGCAGAATGATTTCCTGTTGATCTTGGTGTACATCCAGAAAATGTACCTCTACCAGACGAAGTTCCATCAAAATATACAGCACCAGTGCCTGTATTAACTATTCTTACCCAAATTGTTCCCGCAATAGGTTTATTTGGAGCTCCTGAATAGGTTATTCCATTTGCTTGCAAAGGCAAATTATAAGACAATCTATAATTTCCAGCACCTAAAGTAAATGAACTACCAACATTTGCATATCCAGTTTGATAAACATCGGCTGCACCTTGAGCACCCCCATTACATGAACCAGAGCACCAGTTATATCCACCTATAGACTGAGATACTGAACTTGTAACAGATCTTGTAAAGCTACAATTTGGATTTGTATTAAGAGTATATGTAAAAGTACCTGTTGCTTGAGGCGTTCCACTTGCCGTTAAAACGATATTTTGTGTTCCTGCAGCTACATAGCCTGTTCCTACAAATGTAACTCCATTTGCAGAAGCAATAATATTATATGTTCCAGCAGTAGTAACGGTAGCAGTTATAGTTTGAGTAACCCCCGAAACAGCAGTTCCTAATTGTAATGTACCTGCAGAAGCCGCACTACAATTTGTAAATGCACTAATAATTGCCGTTCCATTTGAAGACTGTGAGTTATTTAGAATACAATTAACCATACACCCATGTGTAGATCCACCAGCAGGATTGGAAGCACATCCGTATTGCAATGGACATTTGTCTGATGCATCCGCTATTCCATCACCATCATCATCATTATCATCATTATTTGACAATCCATCACCATCAAAATCTTGCATTCCCATTAAACGTGCAATAGAAATTTGACGAATCTCGCCATTGGCATCTCTCATTACTACACTATCCGCAGGTGTAGCATTTGGCTTGTTTTCAATAAATACTCTACCATCAGTTTTATTTACAAAAACTTTATCCGATGATGCAGCTTCTATTTCAATATTATTTGTCGAACCTATTGTTGTAGGATTACTTCCTACTTTTAATTGTGCATTTAAAAAGTTAGCTGTAAATAATACAACTATTAATATTATTTTTTTCATGATTTATTTATTTAATTTTATAATTTTTCGTTAAACTGTTGTTTTTAATTTAATGAAAAAGTTGGCGGTCCTCTTTTACCATTTACGGATAAAAGAGCACTAAAATCATGTAAATTTTTATTTAATGGATTTAGTTTAGTATCTTCAATTGAATTATCATGAAGATTTAAATAAGGTTTATTTTCTCTAATAAATTCTATTGGCAAAATTTGGTTTTGTTCATTTTCTAATTCAACCTCCTTTTTGTCAGAATTATTAAAAAAGGATTTAGATAAAGAAAGATAGTATTTATTTTTACTCTCAAAAAAATTAAAGGACGAAGAAATATCCGTTAATTGAAAAGAAATGTTACTTTGCTTTTCTGTATGTTTTGTGGCTATTCGCAATTGATGAATAGGCAAATTAATTTTGTCCGCTTTTGCTATAACAATTTTAACGCTCCTTGGTTTAATTTTAGAGTAAGAGGAAACGGTGGTATCAATTTTGTGTTCAACCAAAACACTTGATTGAATTCTATTATAATGCTCTTTTTTGGTTAATTTACTTTTAATATTTTCTGAAAATTCAACAACACCTGATTCTGATTTTATCGAATTTTTTCCAAAAAACTGAACATTACCTTCATCGTGAACCACTACATTATCCATATTTTCGATATGTACTTGACCTAAAACAGTCATAGTCTGTATCAAAAAGTTGACACAAAGTACATATTTAAAAATATTGAAATTAAATTTCACAGATATGATTTACAATTCAAATGAAAATCAATCAAATTTTGTGCCAAAACCCACTTAATCTAAATTATTTTATATTGAATTAGAA
>CAZUUI010000263.1:0-1810 GCA_964622955.1 uncultured Chitinophagaceae bacterium
ACTATAAGCAAAAAGCGATTGAATATATCAATCGCTTTTTTTTTTGCATAATTAATTCCTAAACTATTTAGAAAAAAATTATATTTTTGTTTATCAAATCATCAAAATTCATATTTCGTGAAAAAATTTTTAATTATTTCCTTATCATTTTTATCGTTATCTCTAATAGCTCATAATGATGTATCATGTCGTCCTCATGATTTTAATGGGCGTGCACGTGAAAAAACGGTTTCGCTCAAAGATTTGACATTATACATACATTTACATGAAAAAGAGAGTAAAGTTTCGGGACGTGCTGTATATAAATTCAATTATTTAAGATCTGAAATAGATACTTTGTTTCTCGATGCAATCCAATTCAATGTAAAATCATTAAAAATAAATAATGTAGCTACAGACTTCAAAACAGATAGCGCAGGTATTACAATAATTCTTCCGAAAAACAAGGAAAAAGAAAATACGTTAGACATTGAATATGAATGTTTTCCTGCCAAAGGAATTTATTTTCTCAATTGGAATAATCCCGATCCATTAGCAAAAAAACAAATTTGGACACAGGGACAAGGAATTGACAATCGTCATTGGATTCCCGGATTTGACGATGTAGCCAATCTTTTATATTGCCGTTCACATATTACTTTCAACAAAAATTATCCCCTTGTAAGCAATGGTGACCTGATAAAAGTAGTAAAGAACGCCGATAGCACTACCAAAACATGGAGCTATGAAATGAAAAAACCCCATGCACTTTATCTAATAATGATAGCTGGAGGTGACTACAAATTCAAAAAACAAAAATCTAAAAATGGTATTGTTTTGGAACAATATTATTATCCCGAATTGGAAAATGAATTTGAAGCTACTTATGCCAAAAGTGAAGAAATGATGGACTGGTTTGAAAAAGAAATAGGCATCAACTATGCGTGGGGAAAGATTTATAGAAATGTACCTACACAAGATTTTCTTTTTGGCGCTATGGAAAATACGACTTCTACCATTTTTACCGATTTTATGCATGTGGACAAACGCAGTTCCATAGAGCGTGACTACATGGGTGTAAATGCTCATGAATTGGCACATCAGTGGTTTGGAGACTTAATTACAGAAAGAAATCCAACGCATCATTGGCTGCATGAAAGTTTTGCAACGCATTATTCAAAATGGTTTTTGTATCACACCTATGGCAAAGATAAATATGATCAAATCCGAAAAGGAGAGCGTGATGGCGCATTCAATGCTAGCAGATACAACGATTTTCCAGTAGCCCATTCACAAGGTGGCAGCGCGCGTCATTATCCAAAAGGCAGTTATGTATTGGATATGCTACGTCATGAATTGGGAAATGAAAATTATCGAAAAGTAATTCAAATTTATTTGGACAAATACAAACACGGAAATGTTGAAACTAATAATTTGTATGAATCGATTTATGAAGTTTTAGGGAGAAACTTAGATTGGTTTTTTGACCAATGGGTATATAAGGGTGGCGAGCCTGTATTGCAAATCAATAGAACAATAGATAAAAACAGCGTAAAACTATCAATTATCCAAGTTCATAAGAAAAACGATGTAATCAAAAATTTCCGTTTGCCACTAGATATTCACATACAATATAGTAATAAAGAAGAGGAAATAAGACAATATACTATTACAAAAGACACTACTCATATTCAATTTGAACTAAATCGAAATGACATAGTATTAGTAACTGTAGACCCCGATGCTAAATTACTACGTAAAATAGGCTATGAGAGCGACATAGAGACCGAATTTGAGATTTTGAAAAATTCCCCATACACTATGGCTCGTG
>CAZUUI010000263.1:1820-2959 GCA_964622955.1 uncultured Chitinophagaceae bacterium
CCTTGAAAAGTGAAGATTTTGCAGCATGGTTTGCTCAAGAAAAAAATGCAATGGTAAAAACCGAAATGCTAGAACACCTTCCAAAAGAAAATACCGACGCAAATGCTTGGAAAATGATAAAAATGGGAATGCAAGACGCAAATCATTTGGTACGACGCTATGCAATCAATGGAATTCATACGGCTAATGATTCTATCAAACCTTTATTGATAGCAGTTCAGCAAGATACTTCCTATATCAATATTGAAGTAGCTACAAAAAAATTATTAAAATTATATCCAAAAGAAAGTGCTAAATGGCTCGATGCCATATCTAAATTGAGTGGTATCAATAGAAATTTAGAATTATTGTACTGGAGCGAAATGCTTTCCAAATCAAAAGAAGATAAACAATCCGAAAATTTCAAAAATGCAAAAAAACGCTTGACATATCTTGCAACTGAAACGTTCAATTTCCGTATTCGTACCGAAGCCATGGATATATTGATAGCTGAAAAAGAAATCAGTGAATCGCTTATCAATTCTATGATTCAAGGTTCGCTTTATTTTCATCCACAAATGCGCAATCGTTCCATTTCTTATCTAAATCATTTGAAAAAAGAGTTTCCAGATGCTTTCAAAACAGTTTTTGAGAAATATCCATTCAAATCCGAAAAAGATAAGAATATAGTTTTGGAGCGAATTAAGTAAGTATGAATAAATCCCTTCAACTAGCCAATCGATATAGAGAAGTTATTTTTGATGGAACTTGGATAGCCAACACAAATTTCAAAATGCAACTTTCTGATACAAATTGGGAAACAGCTACAAAAAAGATTGAAAATTTTAATACTATTGCCGATTTGACGCAGCATATATTGTATTATATCAAAGGACTCAATGAGTTTTTTCAAAAAGGTACGCTCACGATTAGCGATACATATAGCTTTGATTTTCCGCCGATAACTTGCGAAGAAGATTGGGCGCAAATAAAATCCAATTTCTTTACCGAAGCATCAATTTTTGCAATTATTGTAGAAAAATTTACCGAATCTCAACTCAATGATATATTTGTAAAAAAAGAATATGGAACTTTTGAACGCAATATAGAAGCCATGATTGAACATTGCTATTATCATTTGGGACAGATAGTATTGTTGC
>CAZUUI010000264.1:0-2943 GCA_964622955.1 uncultured Chitinophagaceae bacterium
TAAAGCAATCAATAATAAAAGTAGTAAGAGCTTTTAAAAATAAGGATACTGCTATTTTGAGTTTGCTACTACTTGGAAGTTCTACTCTGCCGAGCTGAATTTCACTAATCAATGAATTTACATCAAATTGAAACTCATTTAAAAGATTATAAACCGAAAAAAACAAAGGCATTAGACAAATAATTGCTACTAACATTCCAAATAATTTTGCGCCTAAATAGGGTAGCAATTCTTTGTATACCTGAAAAAAAGATAAAAAAGACTTTTCCTCACCTCGTTCTACTTTGTCTATAAAATACGGTATGGCAAATCCTAAAGGAATCATTAAAATTTGCATCACAATACTGATAGACTTAACAGGCGTATAAGATACAATCAATGACAAAAACAGATAAAAAATAGTATAAGGCACTAAATATTCATAATTTGCCTTGAAAAAATCCATCGATTTGTTGAATATTTCCGAAATTGAAAAGAACTGTTTGGGTTGCATTTTTAATATTTAAGTAAAATTATAAATGGATCACTTCGCCATAAGCCGCTGCAGTAGCTTCCATCACGGCCTCGCTCATTGTAGGATGTGGATGTACGGCTTTTAAAATTTCATGTCCCGTAGTTTCCAATTTTTTAGCCATTACGATTTCGGCTATCATCTCGGTTACATTCATTCCTATCATGTGCGCGCCCAGCAATTCGCCGTATTTAGCATCAAAAATCATTTTTACAAAACCATCTTTGGCACCTGCTGCACTTGCTTTTCCACTCGCTGAAAATGGAAATTTCCCCACTTTCAACTCGTATCCTTTTGCTTTTGCCTCTTTTTCGGTCAATCCTACAGAAGCTATTTCGGGTGTACAATACGTACAGCCAGGGATATTGGTATAATCAATAGGTTCTACATGCATATTGGCTAGTTTTTCTACACACAAAATACCTTCTGCCGAGGCTACGTGAGCCAATGCGGGCGTATCAATTACGTCGCCTATTGCATAGATTCCATCTACATTGGTTTTGTAGTACTCGTCTACTACTATTTTACCTTTATCCAATTTTATTCCTAATTCTTCCAATCCTATTCCTTCAATATTACTTTGAATACCTACTGCAGAAAGGACAATGTCACATTCTTTTTTCACCTCGCCATCCGCTGTTTTAATTACTACTTCACAGCCATTCTTGCCCACGTTTACTTTTTCTACGCTACTATTGGTCATAATTTCCAAGCCTTTTTTCTTGAAAATTTTTGCCAATTCTTTGCTCACATCTTCATCCTCTCTAGGTACGATATTGGGTGCAAATTCTACCAACGTTACTTGCGTTCCCATTGTTTGATAAAAATAAGCAAACTCTACCCCAATAGCACCTGTCCCTACTACTATCATAGATTTTGGAAGGGTTGGAAGCGTCATTGCATCTCTGTATCCTATAATATTTTTGCCATCTTGTACCAAATTTGGCAAGGCTCTACTTCTAGCACCCGTAGCTATTATGATATTTTTAGCTAGATAATCTTTTTTGGAACCATCTTCGGCCGTTACTTCTACTACTTTTCCTCTTTTCAATTTTCCAAAACCATTGATTACATCAATTTTGTTTTTCTTCATCAAAAATTGAACCCCTTTGCTCATTCCATTAGCTACCTCGCGGCTTCTATTTACTACATTTGGAAAATCCGCTTTGGGAGCACCTACCGTTATGCCATACTCCGATGCGTGATTGATATATTCAAATACTTGTGCACTTTTCAACAACGCCTTTGTAGGAATACATCCCCAATTGAGACATACACCTCCCAAATTTTCTTTTTCTACTATGGCTACCTTGAATCCCAATTGACTCGCTCTAATAGCTGCAACATATCCACCCGGGCCACTACCCAAAACTATAATATCGTAATTCATATTTTAATTCTTATTTTGATTGCAAAAATAATTAAATGGATTTAAAGACGTGATAATTAAATATTAAATATAATTTTATGCCAACTAATATAAAGGATTCGAAAACGTAAATATTTTTTTATGTAGGGTGTGCCCTCTTCAAAGAGGCTAATTACGTGTAGTTTCTAAAATTAATAATCGTTCAAAGCCTCTTTAAAGAGGTCAGGCTGTTCAGGGCTTCGCTTCGCTTCGGTCTCGTCAAATAATTTCTATGTTTAATAGAAATTATTTGACGAGACTACTCCCTTTGGTCGTACCCTTACCATCCTTCACACAAAGACGCGTGCTATTTGATATATGTAAAAAAAACTTTTTTAAAATCCTACAATTCCACCTTATTCAAAAAATACATAAGGATAGCCAAGCCTACTGTTATACAGCTGTCTGCCACATTGAAAATAGGGCTAAAGAATGTAAAAGGCTGCCCGCCAAGACTTGGAATCCAATTGGGGAATGTGCCGTGAAACATAGGAAAATAAAGCATATCTACCACTTTGCCTTGAAATATGCCTGCATAGCCCGTTCCGAAAGGAACAAACTTAGCTACGGTAGTGTGATAATAGCTACTCTCCGAAAATATCATACCATAGAATACGCCATCAATTACATTGCCGATAGCGCCTGCCAAAATAAACGTAAGGGCAATCAGGAATCCTTTGTGAACCTTGTTTTTTATTTGATGTATAAGGTAGAAAGCGATACCAATTGAAAAAATAACCCTGAATATAGAAAGAACATATTTTCCAAAACTCCCTCCAAGTTCCATTCCAAATGCAGCACCCGGATTTTCGGTAAAAGCTATACGAAACCAGTGGGGAATAACCATCACTTCTTCGCCTAAGAAAAAATGCGTTTTGATATATATTTTGCTCCATTGGTCTAAAATCAATAAAACCGCGAATAATATAAAATAGAATGCGTATGCTTTTTTGGAATTCATATTTTTATTTTATGATGTTTGCAAAAGTACATATTTTTGTTTTTTTACTTCAAAAAGGATTTT
>CAZUUI010000265.1:0-2934 GCA_964622955.1 uncultured Chitinophagaceae bacterium
TCATCGACATTTCAATCAACGGAGAAGCTAGCGGCAAAGTAAAATTGGTAAAGGAATAGAATCTAAATAAACTTAGTATGTAATTGTGTTGTATATAAAAAATAGATTATTCCATAGTTTAAAAATTGTTAATATTTAGATTTTTATGATTATTTTTGCTTTTTAGTAATCAATAAAAAAATCTATGAAGAAAGTATTTATCTTTCATATAAAAATAATAATTCTTATATGTTTTATTTTTAAGATAAGTCATTTTCATGCACAATGTGTTCAGATTTGTGGTAGTTCACCAATTGTAGGTAAAATTTCTCCTGATTCGTTATGGATTCCATGCGGTTTTTCAGGACCCGTTAATATTAATTTTACACAAACAAATGGTGCACCTGTTAGTAATTTTTGTAATTCAAGTCAATTAGCACCATTTTTAGTAAGTAACTTAGTTAATTGGTATCCTTTTTGTAATTCACCCAATGTTCCGTTACAGGATAGATCTGGCAATGGTAATAACTTGATTTCATTGGCACCCGATACTTTTTTAGGAGTAGTTTGTTGGCCAAATTTCAATGGAGGATTTCCAGACGACCGATTTTTATCGTCATGTTCCAAATCCTATTTTTTAAACTATGCTCCAATAAATACACCACCATCAACTCGATTTATTTCAAACACAATAAATCCTGCTGTAAATGCATCCTCTATGAATCTCTCTTTTTGGTATAGAATAGAGAGGTCTTATCCTTTTGTACAAAATCGGGCATTATTTGAAATGAGAAATGCTACCAATACGCCCGTTATGCAAATTTGGAACTCCAATGATACCGCTACTTGTTCGGGGTGTAATGCAGATACATTATTTGTTAGGCATCAAGCATTTACTAATACTTTAGTAGTACCTTTTAACTCATTTAAAACTACATCTACCTGGATTTTTGTTTCTATTTCTATAGATGCTTCGGGATCAACACCTACTGCCAATGTATTTATAAATGGTCAGCTAGTAAAAACCTCTCCAATAAATTTAATGTCAAATGTCTTTGGCACAAATTATCAATTTGGAAGAATTACAAGTCCAAGTGGATGGACATCGCCTGGAGTTATGTCGGCTTATGTAGATGATATTTTTATTCATAGTAGAGCCTTAAATACTTATGAAAACTTGGTGTTATATAGAGGTTATAGAATTAGGTGGAACAATTCAAATGCAGACAGCTCTAATTCTTTTAATATTACGTTTCCTGGAAATCAGTCGTTTTATACTAGTCAAGTATATATAGGTGCTAATTCATGTATTTTAACAGATACAATTTTTATTAGAAATAAAAGACCAGAACCTATTTTAACACCTCCAACTGCTGCTGTATGTATTAAAGGTTCAATACTATTTACTTTAAAAGATACGATTAATACAGAAGATAAATTCAGTTTTCAATCTTCTGCAGGTATTAACCTCTTACCCTTTCCTTTTTTGTGGAGAGAAATATATCTAAATGGTGTGATAAAACAAGCCAAAGCCCCTGTTTTTGATGGACTAGGAGAAAGCTATTACACCTATACGCCCGATACAATACCTGGTGTAGATACATTATGGTTCAAAGAATGGAATTTTTATAATCAAGCAGGATGTGATACGATTTCTAACAAAGTACTTATTACAAAATATCGATTACCACCTCTTCCTAATGTTAAAGATACTATAATTTGTCAATTTAGACCTACTCCTCCATTAGATTCTTTTATTAAAAAAAATCCATTAACGGCAAAATACCGTTTGAGATATTATAGCGATTCTACGATATCAGATACTTTAATAAAACCTATTTTGTCAACAACAACGCCTGGCATTCATACCTATTATGCAAGTCAAGTCAATGATACTACAGGCTGTGAAGGACCTCGTAGGCGATTTACATATACTGTTTTACAAACACCTTTATTGACAAGTGATACAATTTTACAATCAATCTGTAGTGGTACTTCGGCTACAAGTTCGTTTACGAGCAATATGACGAACACCTCTTTTTCGTGGACTCGTACAATCAATGCATTGCTAAGTCCAGCTACAAGAAGTGGAACGGGAAATATATCTGATTTAATTACATCCTCATCTACAGCTCCTGTAGTTGCATCATATATCATAACAATTATGAATGCAAATGGTTGCTCTTCTACCAAAACTATTACAGATACTGTTTTGCCTCGTCCTATTTTAAGCAATACGATAAAGCTAAAAAATATTTGTAATGGAAATCTTTATAGAGATACTTTTAGAAGTGCTACCGTTGGAACTTCTTTTTCTTGGACTCGAAATTTAAATGGAACTACAGGGACTGGTCCCGCTTCGGGCACTTCAGCCTTTTTAGCAGATAATCTTACCAATCCAACGGTAAATCCAATTATTGTTTCCTATCCCGTGACGATTTCAGCTAGAGGTTGCATAAGCAACGATTCCTTACGTGTAACAGTAAATCCTACCCCAATTATGACGACAAATCCAAATCCTACCCAGATTTGTAGTGGTCAGAACTATAGAGATACCATTAGAAGTTCTACATTAGGAGCTACGTTTTCTTGGACTCGAAATACAGTTGGATTAACGCCAGTTTCGGGTTCAAGTGCTACAGCATTTATCAATGAAACGTTGACCAATTCAGGAACAGCTAAGATTGTAGCTAAATATGTGGTTTCAATGACAATTAATTCTTGTACAAAAGTAGATACCATTTTTTTAACTGTAAACCCTATTCCTACATTAAGTTCTTCAAAAACCCCTCCTGCAATTTGCAGTGGAAAGCCTTTTAATTATTCAGCAACATCGGCTACACGTGATAGTGTTTTGACTTGGATAAAAATTACCAATGTAAATATCTCTTCAAAAGGCCCTAATTCAGGTTCAAATAACATTACTAATGATACTTTGATAAATTTAACAAATAT
>CAZUUI010000266.1:0-2926 GCA_964622955.1 uncultured Chitinophagaceae bacterium
GATAACCTTGTGTAATTATACTCAATTTTCAAAGAAGTCGAATCAATATGAAACGCTTCTAAATTGTCCGTAAATTGAATTTTAAATCCCAAAATTTCAACAAAAATCCACGAAAATATATATTCAATTCGAGGTGTAATTTTGGGTACAAATATCAATATCATGTTTATTCTTTTACAAAAGATTGATTTCTAAGATATTTTTTTTTCAATAATTGACAAGGGAAATATTTAGTGTCTTTTGTGTCGTCATACAACGAAACCAATGTTTCAAATATAGCTGTGATACTGTATTTGTCAATTTCTTTTAATAAATCTTGAAATGGAAGTGTGGATTGATTTTGAAAAACAATATTTTCTTCCACGCATTTTGCTATTTCGTTTAATTCCAAAAATTTCGTTCTAGGTCTAAACATTCCTACTTTATCTTCTAGCCACAATACCTCTTTTTTAATTGTCTTCAAAAATCCTTCAATTTCCACAATTTCATTGCCTCTAAAAGCAGTCAATTCCCAGAAATTAGAATCTAAAAAACCGGGAAGTGCATTGATTCCAAAAATCTTGCTCTTCACTTTGCATTGATAAGCGTAGCTTGTCTCGGCCAATGAAGTTTTGGCTGTAGAAAGGAAAAATATTTTGTTTTTTAATGCACAATAAATTGGAAAATTTTCATTATCATCATCAAAATTTAAGTCGAATATTATATCATATAATTCAAAATCTTCTTCTTCGTCGCCATCGGAATATTCTATTTCATATTTTGTTGCATCTAATACTTTCAATAACTCTTCTTTGCGCGATGCTTCGCCTACAATTAATATTTTTTGCATTTTTTTTAATTTATATTTTTTCGTCTCAATTCAAAATGTTGACCTAAATACACTTTTCGTACTTGTTCGTCTTGGCTAAGTTCTTCCGCAGTACCCGATTTTAGTACTTTTCCTTCAAATAACAAATAGGCTCGTTGTATTATAGATAAGGTTTCTTGAACATTATGATCGGTTATTAATACGCCAATATTTGTGTCTTTCAGTTGCATAGCTATTTTTTGTATATCTTCTACTGCTATAGGGTCAATTCCCGCAAAGGGTTCATCCAAGAGAATAAAATCGGGATTTGTAGCCAATGCTCTAGCTATTTCGGTACGTCTGCGTTCACCACCACTCAATACTTCACCCATACTTTTACGAACGTGTCCAAGTCTAAATTCTTCTATCAAGGATTCAAGCTTATCTTTTTGTTCCTCTTTTGTCAATTTTGTCATTTCAAGTACCGCTGCGATATTATCTTCTATACTCATTTTTCTGAATACAGAAGCCTCTTGTGGCAAATATCCAATTCCCAGTTGTGCCCTGCGATACATAGGCAAAGCAGTAATGTCTTCGTCATTTAAAAAAACATTACCACTGTCCGGTTTTATAAGACCAACAGTCATATAAAAAGAAGTCGTTTTTCCAGCCCCATTGGGACCTAGAAGTCCTACAATTTCACCTTGACGTACTTCAATGGATACATCATCTACTACTTTTCTTTTTTTATAAGATTTGACTAAATGAGTTGTCTTTAAAGTCTTCATTTACGCTATTAATTTGCACAAAAATAGATAAATAAAATTTATTGTGAAATCAAAACTTATCACCTTATCAAGGTTACGCTACCTTTTGCAAAATGTTTACCTTTGTTATTGTTATATTCAATAAAATAAACATAAACTCCAGGTTCACATTTTTCGCCTTTGTATATACCATCCCAAGCCGAAAAATTGCCATGACCTTCGTACATTTTTTCACCAAATCTAGTAAATACAAGTAGCCTAACAACTTCAACATTGCCATAAAAATTTGGTTTAAATAAGTCATTTTTAAAATCATCATTAGGCGTAAAAACATTGGGACATTCGGCATATCCATCTATTGAGTCAATCTCAGTGGTATCTGTTCCAGATGTATCTTTTGGGATCAAATAAATATTACAGCTGTCATAACCAATACAGCCATCATGATTCATTATTGTAACTTTGTACTTTCCTTTTTCCGAAACTAAAATTTCTGAAGTGGTAGCTCTCGTATTCCAAGTATACATTAAGAATCCTTTTTGAGCTTGTAATGTTATCGTATCTCCTTCTTTAATCGTCGTGTCTTTTAGTTTTTTTGTAATGAAATTTGATTTTACAGTAAGTGTAAGCGTTATGATACTATCACAACCATATTGATTTTTTAAAGTATCTTTATATATTCCAGATTTTGTATGTCCTTTATATTTTTGATCGTTACATATTGTTTTAGTTTCAAAACTATATGTTTTTGGATAAAAACTCAATTCATATCTATAAACACTTATACAACCATAATTGTTTTGAAAACTATCAACATAATTTCCAGCTATAGTTTTACCTCTATAAGATAATCCTTCACATATTTTTATTTTGAAACTGGAATCAATATTCGGTCTTACATTTAAATTCAATGTTTCGATAATACTGTCACACCCAAGAGTATTTTTAAATGTATCAATATAGATTCCCGATTGCGTATGTCCTCTAAAATTTTCACCTTCACAAATTTCATACTTTAATTGTGTTCTCAATGGAGATATAACGATAAGGTTAATCTCTCTTACACTATCACAACCATATTGATTTTTAAATGTATCTAAATATTTCCCTGTTTTTGACTTACCTAAAAATAAATTCCCTTCACAAATTGTTGTGTTCAAAATTGTTTTTGAAGTTGGGTTTACAATTAAGTTTAATATTCTAATTGAATCACATCCATGTATATTTACAAGAGTGTCGTGATAAATTCCTGTTTTTGTTTTGTCAAAAAAGGATTCTCCTTCGCAAATGGTTACTTTAAAATTTGAATACGATTTCGGATTTACAATAAGATTAAGCGTTCTAATCGAGTCACACCCTTTTGCATTTGCTC
>CAZUUI010000267.1:0-2915 GCA_964622955.1 uncultured Chitinophagaceae bacterium
CCAAAATCCACTTGTTTTTTTATATAATCATACGCCAATTGATTGTTAAAAACAGGCGTTTTTATTTCTTCCACAGCATCTTCTTCACTATCCGGCTTCAATACCTGCGTACTGTCGTTGCAAGATAAAAAAAACAACATTACGCCTACAAATGCAATGATTTTATTCAATGAATACATAATTTACTAGAATTTCGGTAATATATTGTTACAAAATTACTTATTTTTAGCAAAAGGCGTTGTTTTTTTGAGAGAAAATAGAATAAGTATAAAATGAAAACTGTATTTTTGCCACATTAAACCATTACATTATGATTCAACGCATTCAATCATTATTCCTTTTTTTTGTAGCCATTATAGCTAGTGCAGGGCTTTTTATGAATTTATATACAATTGATGGAATTTCCCACAAAGTATTGGAAGACAGCAATATGACTTTGACTTCATCCCTATTGAGCACATTAGCTTTAGTTACTCTTTTTATGTTTGGAAATAGAAAATTGCAAATTAAATTATGCTATGGATTGATGGCTCTAAGCCTAGTACTCGCTGGAATTATGGGTATGAATTATACTACCAATGCTATAAATTTCAACAAAATACTATTTAGCGTACCCGCAATTACATTTATTTTTGCTTTTTTAGCGCAATTTTTCATCAAAAAAGATTTAAAATTGGTTGAAAGCGCTGATAGATTGAGATAATAAATTCTATATATTATCTAATAAAAGCAAAAGTACCTTTTCGTTTCAAGATTTGTCCATCCAGCATTTCTACTTCGGCTATATAAATATACTCTCCAGGCTGTGCATATTCACCTTTGTACGTACCATTCCAAGCATTTTCTTGTGTATGCGATTCAAAAATTTTCTCACCCCAACGATTATATATTTCCAAATTGTATCGTTTGATTTTAGAGCCAAAAACCTTGAAAGTTTGATTTTCTGCATACTTATCACTTGGATTGAAGACATTTGGGATAAATATTAATTCTCCCTCTAGCCCTTTAATTTTTATTGTAGTATTGGCTTTAACTTCACAATTTTCTCCAAATTTTATTGAAAATTCTAAATTCGTTTTTTGATTGCCATAAAATGTATTATTGATACAATCTGCACATTTCAGACTTTCGTTTGGAGACCATAAATAATCTAACGAAGTGTATGTACCGCCGATGACTTGTATATTTGGGAACATATCTACGCTACTTCCCGCTTCTACTTCATACACCGAATCCAAAGACAATTTAATCTCGGGCGGGGAAGTTATAACAAAGGTCGTATCTACCTCACATTCGTTTTCATCTCTGATAGTAACTTTATAAGTTCCTTTGGTCAGGAATGAATATCGATGTTCTTTTGTAAAAGGCTGGTCATTTAATTTTATCCAATAACTTTGGCTATTGGTAGCAGTACCATTATATGGATTTACGAGTATAAACGCATCAAATAAATTAGGACATGATTCATTTCTAGAGGCATACTTTGCCTGAATTTTTGTAGGTTCAGTTAAATAAATATCATCCAATATATATCTACATCCCGAATCATCGGTTACCGAAACGGAATATTTCACATTGGCAAACATATTGCTTCCAATACTATCTTTATCGCCGTGACTCCAAGAATAATAGTATGGGTACATACCACCTTTTACATTAATTACAGCTTTACCTTCTGGCAAACCAAAACAACGAAGATTATACAACGAGTCAATTGAAACATCAATTGCGCCATCGGCAGGTTTTAGGTCAAAAGAATACGAAAGCGTACAGTTATTATTATCTTTTACCGTTACCGAATAGGTTCCTTTTTTATTATGAATAGCCGAATCGCCAGTTGAATTGGTAAAAATAGCCCCTGTCCAATTGAAGGTATAAGGTTTTGCACCTCCTACAACATTGAGTTTGGAAGGCCAAATATTGGCGGTTTGACAATCAGGTTCATAATTTATCAACGTAGGACGCATAGAATCTTTCAAAACCAAGTCTGCCGTATCTTTGTACATACACCCTACACCATCTCTAGCTTCAAAAAGATACAATCCATTTGGCAATGCATTATAAGCACCCGAATTATTTGTAATACCATTCAATTTATAAGTATATGTAGCTACCCCATTTTCAGGAACCAATAATACATCTGTAACACTATTTGGACATTTAGGCTCTATAAATTGTGGATTGACTCTCAATCTATAATTGGTATCTACTTTCGACGAATCTTTTGTCACACAAGAATTGACGTCAAACACTTGAACCGAATAATTTCTAAATGCTTGTACATTTGAAAGGGTATTACTGAATGAATTATCCTCCCATTTCAAATTATATGGGGCAGTTCCTCCTTTAATATTAGTAACCGTAAGCGTACCATTTTTGCTTTCAAGACAAGAGCTATTAACTTTATCAATGGTAAAACTGATGATTGCAGGCTCCGTTATAGTCTGTGTTTCAGTTCTTTTACAGCCATTTTTGTCGGTAACAGTTACGGTATAATTTCCAGCTAAAAGTTTACTAATCAATGAAATTGAATCCCCCGTATTCCAAAGGTATCTATATGGAGATACCCCTCCCAAAACTCTAATAGATGCAAGCCCCGTTGTATCTCTAAAACAAGTAAGATTGGCATTGGACCAAGCAAAAGACAATGCTTGTGGCTGCGTAATGGTTACTTGAATATTATCGGTACAACCTTTTGCGTCGGTAGTAGTAACGGTGTAGACACCCGCTATAATTTTTGGGAGCGTATCATTGGTACTTCCATTGCTCCATAAATAAGTATGAGGCAATCGTCCTCCATTGGAAGAAATTGCTGCAAATCCAGTAGTATCGCCATTACACAAAACATTAACTTGACTTAACAACGAAGTTGTCAATTTTGTAGGATTGGCAAAAGAAAAACTAAATGATTTCTG
>CAZUUI010000268.1:0-2911 GCA_964622955.1 uncultured Chitinophagaceae bacterium
TCAATACATCAAAAACTAAAGAATTGATTGAAACCTATAAAAACGGGGATAATTCCAATGCTAAATTAGTTTGGAGAGTGGCTACGTTGAATCAGTGGTATAAAAAGATGTAACTAGGAATTAATCAAATCCTCAAAAATAGCTTTTAAGTCAATGGCTATTTTATTGGAATCATGATATTTTGCGACGTATTCAATACTTTTTTTACCGATTTCAATTCTCATATTTTTGTTTTCAATAAGTGTTATTACATTTTGTTTCAAATTTAAAGGATTAGAATTTACTATAGGACATTCTTCGGGTAGTCCATTGTCAAATACTTCAGGCATAACAAAACAAATGGTAGGTATACCCATTGACATTGCTTCTATACAAGCCATTCCATAACTTCCGCAAATTATTTGGTCAATAAAAATATCGGAAGACGCTATTATTTCTAGTGCTTTTTCGCGTTTAATACCAAACAACTCAATATATTCAACATCATAAAACTTTTGTAGCTCTTCAATTACACTTTTAATAATATGACTTCCTTTGGCAATTTTTGCTGTAGGTGCATGAACTATCTTTATCTTTTTATTATTTTTTGTTGTATCAATTTTATCATAGTCTATTCTATATCGCTGAAAAATTGATTTTTTTTTAGAAAATGGTATGGAAGGATGTGCATACAGAAACATTTCGGGACATCCAATCCAAGTAAATCCTAATTCATAGAAATCACTTAAATTTCTTATCGATTTTTGTTCATTTTCATAACCCGCATACTCATATCCATTATGGTATACTTCTTTATAAAAAGGATTAATTTTCGATAAAATTTCAGGGTTTCTAATATCACTTCCCACAAATTCAATAACCCCTTTCTTGTTTAAAATTTTAATCAAAAATTTCCAATAAAATCTAGGAAAAGGTAATTCTTGAATCCAGTATAAAATATCTGCTTGATATATTTTATACGTTACGAAACAAATAAAGTAAGGAAAATTTATACAAAAACGAACGAAGTTTTTAAAGGAACCTGTCGGCTTTCTTAAATTAATTACTTTTATAAATTTAGAGTGAGTAACTACTTGGTCATCCACTATTGAAATTCCTTCTGCATCAATGCCTAATTTTCTCAAAGCATCTATTGTAGATGTTGACATTGAAGAAATATTGTACGGGGCAAAAAAGACTTTCACTTTGCGGGATTACCTTTAATTACTTTATTCGGGTCAATATTATTTACTACATTAGAAGCCATACCAATTAAAACCTTTTCAGACACTTTAATACCATTTTTAATACTAGTAGCACCGCCTATATAACAATTTTCACCTATTGATACATTACCTGCAATTAAAACATTACCTGCAACTAAGGTGTAATCGCCAATTTTTGAATCATGATGAATAGTTGAATTAGGCAAAATACATACATGATTTCCAATTACAGCGTTCGCTGAAACAACAACATTTGCCATAATCAAAGTGTTATAACCAATTTCAGCATGATCCGATACTTGGGCGCTCGGATGAATAACCTTAGCAAATCTTGAAGAATCTATTTCTATTGAGTTTATAATTTGAGGTCTACTTAAAAAAGAAGTTGGACTACCATTTACCAAAAGTATCTTTGAGTCATTATCTTTATTAAAAATATCACGCGAGAATATTTTTATTCCATATTTTTCTTTTCCTATCAATTCTTTGTCATCCGATACAAAACCTATACATTCATATTGATTTCCCAAAGAATCTAAAGCTTCAATTGCAGTACCACCATATGGAAAAATCAACAAAGGTGTTTTCAACAAAACTAATTTAAGCTTTTGAAATATTCAGCTGTTCGTAAAATAGCTTCTTCCAAATCTACTCTTGCTTTAAAGCCAAGTATTTCTTCGGTTTTTGTCACACTAGGAATTCTCATTTCAATATCAGCACTTAATGCTGGTTTAAAAAGGATTTTAGAATCCGATTTTAATACTCTACATACTGTCTGAGCCAAACCAAGAGTAGTCATAATAGCACGTGCATTGCCCAAATTAAAACTTTCCCCTATAGCTTTAGGATTTTCAATACAACGAATCAAACAATCAACAAAATCATCTACAAAGCACCATGCTCTGATTTGAGATCCATCTCCATTGATATAAATATCTTCATTCTGCAATGCTTTTTTAATAAAAATTTGCATTGCTCCTTCTCCAGTTTGACCAGGTCCATATACGTTGAAAGGTCTAACTGTAACAGCAGGTAAATTATATTGTTTGTAATATGCGTGCGCCAGATGCTCACCGGCAAGTTTACTTACTGCGTATACCCAACGGGCTTCTCCAGCAGATCCCGATACGGTGTTATCGTCTTCTGATGATTTATAAGCCATAGAACCAAAAATCTCAGACGTTGAAAAATCAATAAATCTATCTGTTACGCCATTTTCTCTTGCAGCTTCAAGCGCATTAGAAGTGCCAATCATATTAACACGCATCGTTTTTACAGGATCTTTTATTACGGTATCGATTCCTGCAATTCCTGCAGCATGTACTACTATATCAGCTCCTTTCATTGATTCTTTCAAAAATTCGTAATCTAATACATCTCCTTTTACTACCTTTAAATTTTGATGATTTGCTACCTCACTTGTACTCAATGTATCTCTATGAAAATTATCATATACTACTATTTTATTTGTTGTAATATAATGTTTAATCAATGTATTGGCGATAAAGCCGGCACCACCTGTAATAAAAATTGTTTTTCCTTGAATCATAATGTATTGATAATTTTTGATATATATTGAATTTGAGATTTATTTAATTTTTCATATAATGGCAATGCTATTCCTCTATTGTATGCTGCATATGCATTGTGATAATCCATTTTATAATTTAAATTGTACTTTGATTTGTAATATTTTTGTGCTGGAA
>CAZUUI010000269.1:0-2904 GCA_964622955.1 uncultured Chitinophagaceae bacterium
TTCTTTTTCTATCATTTTCATAGCTAGTTCCAGCTGCTCTCCACAGTCGCAACGTAGCGAATGTAATATATCACCCGTAACACAACTACTGTGTACTCGAACCATTACGGGCTCATTTTCAGCCCATTCACCTTTGATAAGTGCCAAGTGAACATCGGCAGAATTATTTTGAGAAAATGCTGCCAAACGGAAATTTCCATATTCAGTAGGCATATCCACCACTTCTGCAAAGTGAATTAGGCTATCGTGAGTCATTCTATATTCAATCAAATCTTCGATAGAAATGATTTTCAAATTCATTTTTTTTGCCAATTCAATCAATTGTGGCAAACGTGCCATAGTGCCATCTTCATTCAAAATTTCTACCAATACACCTGCAGGTTGTAGCCCTGCCAATCGTGCCAAATCGACTGCCGCTTCGGTATGCCCAGCACGACGAAGTACGCCACCTTCACGAGCTATCAAAGGGAATATATGTCCCGGACGTCCCAAATCATTAGGTTTTGTTGTTTTTTCGGTCAATGCTTTAATCGTTTTGGCTCTATCTTGTGCCGAAATCCCTGTGGTACAACCACCGCCAATCAAATCTACCGATACCGTAAACTGCGTTTGATGCAAGACGGTATTCTTCCCTACCATTAACTGCAAGTCCAATTCTTCACATCGTTTTTCGGTTAAAGGGGTACAAATCAATCCTCGTCCGTGCGTAGCCATAAAATTGACCAATTCTGGCGTAATCAACTCCGCTGCGGCTATAAAATCACCTTCATTTTCTCTATCTTCATCATCTACCACTATGATCAATTTCCCTTGCTTAATATCGTGCAAGGCTTCTTCAATGGTATTCAATCTAAAATCGTTTGCTTCTGTTCCAGACATTGCTTTTTATTCCTTTTATATAATTAAAAAATCCTATCAAAATAGCTACATTCATAGCTAAAAAGTAAAAAAACTTAGCAAATATTGGTTTGAATTCAAGCTTGTATAATATAAAATTAAAGCCCAAATAAAACAAAATTGCTATTCCCATTTTATTAATCCATTCAAAAATAAAACTTTGATGTTCAAATAAAAATGATTGCAAAAATACAAATAAAAAAACAATAGGCGAAAACCATCGCACTAATTTATGATTCCAATAGCAATAAATAAATCCAAATGAAGTTTTCAAAGGATTTAACAAGCTCATAAAACGGACAAAAATCTGAAAATTACCTGCGGCATATCTTTTTTTTCGCTGAAATTCATTATACAAGTCATCGGTTATATATTCAAAGACTTTTGCTTTATGAGAATAGACTACATTGTAGTTTTTTTCTATAATTTGAAAGGTATGAAATAGGTCATCCGTGATAAAATAAGGGGGAACTTCTTCATATAATTCGGCTCGCATAGCAAAACACGCGCCAAAAACACCAATCGTGTTTCCAAAAACAGCACCTTCCAAAAATTTAATTTCATTCTCTCTGGCAATATAATTACTTTCGGTATTTTGTATTGAATTCGTAGAATGAACGCTTGCTCCCACAATGCCATTTTTTGATTTAGATAAATCAGACACAAGTTCATCTATCGTATTTTCATCAATCTCAATATTTGCATCCAAAAAAATTAAGCAAGAATTCGATTTTTTCAATTCAAAATCTACGACTAATTTATTAATAGCATTTCCCTTCCCTATTCGCTCATATCGTTTTGAATGAAAACGAGAATTTGATTCTACAATATGACTGATAATATCATCCGTATTATCCTCACTTCCATCAGCGGCTATATAAATATTGGCATTTTTGGCATATTGAACCAATTTCTCAAGAGTATTCCCAATGTTTTTTTCTTCATTATACGCCGAAATCAGAATACTAATTGCATCAAAAGTAGTTGTAATATCATTATTCAATGCCTTTTTTCGTCTATACATCCATCGCAACGAAGCGGGATAAACTAAGTAGCTGTATAGAAATGAAAAAAAGAAAAAATATATTAAAATCAAATGCTTTTTTTAGTTAGAACAAATTTTTCTTGAAAATGGTTTTGATATAATTCTTTGTAAAGCAATATCAATGAAACTCCAAAAGCTAAAGAAATGGTAATTGGCTGAAAAGGCACTGTACCCAAATTTTCAAAATGAAAAAAATTGAGAATGCGTTCCATATTGGCAAAATAAGCATAAGAAAATAAGCCATAAATCCAATACTTTCTTTTTGAAAAGCAATAAATTACTATGAAAAAAATTGCTGCGTGACAATATCTTTCGTGCATTTGTGTAAGAAAATAAAAAAAGTTCAATGCCACCAAAGCACCTGAAAGGGCTATCAGTTCATAGGAAATTTCATTGGTTTTATTCTTTATATTTATAAGTGTTCTATTTAGCATAGGCAATAATGCAAAAAATGAGGCCGTAAAAAAGAAAATATAGCCATACGTTTTGTAGGTCAATCCCCAAAAAGAATCGGTATCATTTAGTGTTCCAATTTCCAATAATGCTTTTTTATTTTCCAATAAAAACCATATATTAAAAGCATTCATAGTAGGAAAAGGATACATATCTACCGAATTTTTCATCACATCCAATATTGCGGTAGGGTCTTCAAGCGGAAATGTAAAAACAACTATTACCGCTATTATCATCAGTAAAGACCACAATATCTGTTTTGGTTTGGACACAAAGTGTGGAAGCGAAATCAATCCTAAAATAGGTATGTAAAAAATAGCTTGGTATTTGCATAAAATAGCAAAAGTCATCATAGCATACGCGGCAGGTATTCGTTTTTTATAAGCCAAATAAAGCGAAATAACGACCATAAATGTGTACAAGCTATCCACTTGTCCCCAAATATATGAATTGTAAAAAAAAGCTGGGTTTAGAACAATAAAAATGAAATAGGATAGCCAGTCTTTTTT
>CAZUUI010000270.1:0-2891 GCA_964622955.1 uncultured Chitinophagaceae bacterium
CTTTGGTTTCTATGGACGTCTCCATAAAGTTGGGTTTGGCTTCAAAATACGTCATTTTCATATCCACAATAGTTCCTTTAACAAAAAATCCTTTTCGGTATTCTTTGTTCAGTGCTTGGAGTGTTTCTCGTTTGCTTTTTTCGATATAAGGGGTCATTTCCATTTCAAAATTAGCCTCAATTTTTCGTTCAATTTTCCCTTCAAACAGCCACGCAACAGTTTTTTGGAGTAGATTTTTAGTTTTTAACTGAAATTCAATGTTTTGAAGTTTTATTTTTTGAGAAATACTGTCGTAGTATGGATTTCCTTGTATGTACACAATGCCGTTAAACGAGCCCGTAAGTGTATTTTTAAAAACCATTTTGCCTTCTTCATAATACATTTCTATATCCAGCACTTTCACTTGATATTTGCCCTCTTGAAACGAAAACGTGGAATCTACAAACAATTTTCGGGCAATGTCTGTAGCTTGTTGATATGGAATATAGGTTTGTGTTTTAATCAAAAAGGTGTCGTTTATTTTGGGTAAAAAGGCGAGATTTGGGATTTGATTTACAGGTGGGCTGGGCTTCATACTATCGGCTACATATACTTGGCTGAGCAAATCGAATCCTAATTTTCCATAAATTTTATTATTTTGAATTGATAACGGTGTTGCGTAGATTTTCTGAGGAACGGTGAGCATCCAGGCTTTGTATTCTTCCGAAATGAGGTTGGGTTTTGAGTATTCGTTCCAAAGGTCGGTAGCCATAGGTTTGAAATTCAGTTGTTCTTTTGCTTGTTGGTCTATAATTGTACTGATAGTAGTCAATTCCTTGTCCAGCGCGCTTTTCACCCATTTGGTAATGTTCCAATCCACACCTGCTACTTTGAGCGTAGGTTCTTTGAGCCATTCGTAATTTACTACAAAACTTTTGGTAGAAATGGTATAATTGGCATTGAGTTGAATCTTTGTACCTATGTAAAACATCAATTCGAAATCGGACTGGTGCTGCGAACGCAAATACATCATTTCGTAGGCTTTGTTTATCCATATTTTTAGCGGAACTTTGAAAAGTAGGGTGTCGTTTTTTGTGGTTAATTTGATGTCGCTTTTTTTCCAAACTTTCATTTTGAGCAAATCCAAATTGTTGTTTTCAAAACTAGAATCTTCATATATCAATCCTTTGAACGATTGATTGAGCTTGGCTTCGATTTCTTTGGTTTGTACTTCAAAAGGTACCGATACAAAAGAAGGCTTTAGTTCTTGACCATAATTATTTATAGAAATTAAAAGAAATAAAATTGTAAAAAAAGATTGTAATGTCATAGACTTGGCTGAAAATATTTTCAAAAATAAAGAAAAAAAATGATAGCGTGGGTTTTGATTTTGGATTCAAGACATTTGTAGTATATTTGTCGAAATTAAAAATAAAGAGAATTGATTCAAATCATTAAAACAAATTGGGAAACATATAGATTTTTTCTAAAAAATTTATCGATAAATGTTTTTTTTCGCTTTGGACATATTGCTATCAATCTGATTTCGGGTTTGATAATTTCACGAACCTTGCTCGAAGCTAATCGAGGGATATATGGGCTTTTTATTACGTCGTTGTATTTGTTTAATGTGGCTTTGAATTTGGGGTTTAACGCCAGTGCGCTTTATTATTCACAAAAAAATCCCGAGAAACTCAATTCTTTTTTATCGTCCAATCTTGTTTTGTCGTTTGTATCATCTTTTATAGTTTGGGTAGCCATAATAATGTTTTCGCAGCATTTTCCTTTTCAAGATGTTAGAATTGTTTATTTGTTTAGCATTACATATTTCACTTATTCGATTAGCTTAATTTTTCGTTCGTTTTTGGCGGGAAAAGATTTTTTACTTTTTTCCAATAAGGTAGATTTTGCATTGCGTTTCTTCTTTTTGGTATACGTGGCAGTACTTTATTTTTTGAAAGAAATGTCTGTGTTTAATGTGCTCTTGTATTTATTTTTTGAATATTTGCTGTATGGAATTATTGCCTTTAAGAAGCTCAATTTCAAAATTTGGCCGTTGTCGTTTGACTTTGAATTTCTAAAAAGTCTATTCTTTTTCAATGCAAAAGCTTTTATTTATTCCCTTTTAATTGCATTGTTATTGCGCAGCGACCAATATATTATCAAAAAAATGTTGGGAAATTTTCATGTGGGAATATACAGCACATGTGCTTCTATCATAGAACAGATGGGAATCGTTTCTGGATTGATTGCTACAATGTATTTGCCTCGATTTCTGGAGGAAAGTCGCTATGATGTATTGCTCAAAAAAACGAATAGAATTCTGTTGCTCGTATTTGGTTTGAGTATACTTATTGCTTTGGGTGTTTATATTGCATCGCCTTTGATTATTCAGTTGTATTTCAAAAATCAGAATCCTGTTTCGATTGAAACCTTACGTTTGTTGTTAATTGCATTTGTTTTTTGGTCGCTTTTTATGATTGTGAGTACCTTGTCATTGGCTATTCGTATCAAAAAAACAAATATTATTGCTGTTTTTGTAGCGTTAATAATCAATGTAATTGTTAATTTGATATATATACCTGTTTATGGAATCAAAGCAGCCGCCATTTCTTCTTCTATAGCGTACGCTGTTTTGTTTTTGATTACTTATTTTGATTTGTTTTATTTAAAAAAGAAGAATTATATAAAAAAACAAGATAGTGAATTTTTAAATTTGAATAATGATATAATAGAATAAAATACAGGGCAAACGCAATTAAATTTTTAATTATTAGATTCCTCCCTTTGGTCGGAATGACCGTGTTTTTTAATAAAGGCTTGGGGTAAAACGATTTTTTCGCCAGCCAAGAAAATCGTTTTACCTACCCTATTAATATACTATAAATCTAGTCATTCCGAATGAAATGAGG
>CAZUUI010000271.1:0-2870 GCA_964622955.1 uncultured Chitinophagaceae bacterium
ATAAATAAAAAACTCGGGTGGAGGAGAGGTTAATTTCAAAAATTCGTTTGTATATGTTTTCAGTTTAGATAAAGTATAATTTTTTGAAATGGAATTTGAAAAGTCTAAAAATGATAAAGTAACATTTTCATTAAAATACATTTGTTTCAAAAATGAATAAAATTTATATCCATTTGATTTTTGGACTGGATCATTGGAGAAAGCATCTTTTAAATCATTCTCTAATTGAGCAAATAAAGCACTTTCCTCATCATCGCATACCACTTTGTATATGATTTGATTGTCTTTTTGGGTAGTTTTGATAATGTCGTACATTTTTCCATTTAATCTAAACTCGTGTGAATTGTGCCAACTAAATGATTTTGAATGGATCATCTCTGGAGTCAATTGGATAGAAATTAACTCTGAATCGGGGATACCTTTTTTGATTTTACGCTTGAGTTCTTTTTTTAAGGCTTTTTGTCTGAGATTAAAAGAAATATAGCTTCCTAAAATCGGAAGTAAGAGTATAATAAGCAATAAAAAAGAAACACTTTTTTTGTACATTAGTTTGCAAAGATAACGATAAATCGTTTAAACAAAAAATTGATTTCGTTCATTTAAACTTTAAAATTGTTGTTGAATCAATTAAAATATTAATTTTGCAAAAATTATGTTTGTTGTATACATAACTTTCAAAAATATAAAACTAATATATGCATAAAGAATCGTATGATTTAATGGAGCGTTTTGTCGATAAATATTTAGACAAAAGTGAAAATTTAGAAATTTTAGATGTTGGAAGTTATGATGTAAATGGTACTTATAAGCCACTTTTTCAATCTCCAAAATGGAATTATTATGGACTGGATATGCTTAATGGTCCAAATGTAGATTATGTGTCAAAATCTGATTATGATTTTGGAATAGATAAACAATTTGATGTAATTGTATCTGGTAACTGTCTTGAACACGTAGAAGCTCCTTGGAAATGGATAAAAGAAGTAGAAAAAGTAACTAAAAAAGGGGGAATCATTTGTATTATTACGCCATTTTCAATTGGAGAGCATAGACATCCCGTAGATTGTTGGAGAATATTGCCTGATGCCTATAAATACCTCCTGGAACAAGAGTCTAATTTTAAGATAATCGAAACAAAATTCAATTTTCCGCCAAGCACCTATAGATTTTTTAAAACCAGACCCAAAATGAATTGGTTATTTAAATTATTGCCCAATTTCATCAAAAAGTCAATTGAAATAAAACCAACAATAGATACTTTTGCAATAGCTATAAAACAATAATTTGTTTGATTCTAAAATGATTAGGAATCTAAAATCATTCAGCAATCATTTTCTTTTCTACATAGAATGTACCAAAGGGGATAACCGCTGCAATTAAAGCAATTGCAGTCTTTTTTAAATCCCAACCAAATTTATCTTTTACCAAAAATACAGCGATAATATAATATATAAATAATGCGCCGTGTATCATACCGATGATTTTGTTAGGCATACCGAAGTTCATCAAATATTTGAGTGGCATTGTAATTCCTAAAATGATTATAAATGAAATTCCTTCGGCAATAGCTAATTTTTTAAATGTTTGAGTGTTCATTTTTTTTAATTTTTATTTTTTTGTAAAATTACATATATGTATTTAAATCATTAGTTTTATTAAAGAATAGAAGATAATAAAACTTTCACTTAACATAATGTAAATTATAGGACAAAATAACAAAATTTAAAAATTACTATAAATTCAAAAATAACGTTAGCTTTTCAGTTTCAAATCCTTGTGAGAAATAAAAATGTTTAGCCACATCATTCCTGTCGTCTACGTGCAGTTGTATACATTTGAAGTTATGTTCTTTCAAATAATCGTTTAAATGATTAAACATTGTTTTCCCAATTCCAAGATTTCTATATTTTTCATCAGTTCCTATCTGCTCTATATGAAATATTTTTTGCTCCGTATGCAAATCTGTATTGAATTGAATTTCTCTACCTATTATATAACCAACTAATTCTTTGTCTTTATGTGCAACAATTATTTTATAGATTGGATTATCAAAAATGGATTTAAACAATTCCTCTGAAAAGTATTTTGAATCAACTTTCTTGTATTTATCTGACCTCAATTCATTGTGATAATCACTCAATTGATAGAATAAATTTCTTATACCTTCATAATCATTAAGGTTTGCGTCTTTAATTATTATTTTACTTAACATAATATTTTTTATTATGCAATATAGTAGAGAAATTGTCACTAATTTGAATAAATATTAGTTTATCCTTAAATATTTCATTCTTTATCTCTATTTTTTGAATAAATGAATTTGAGTAAATTGATTGACCTAAAATATTGTATATTTTTACATTATAGTATTTTGAATCTAAAGCATCTATGTGCATTGCATTATTTTTTTGATAAATATTTATTTTATCAAAATCATCATTCGAAATGATCTCATTTGCTTTCTTTTTATATTCAAAAGTAAAAGTGTTCTTACACATAAGTCATAAGCATTGAAATAGATCAAGATTGTATCTGTCTCTTTTTTATTTATCGTAATCCATTCGTCATTAATGGAAAGTATTTCTTGATTTTTTATATTATACTTGATATTTAAAAACAAATTAGAAACACATTTAAACATCACAACCGTATCATTTACAACCGAATCTTTTATAGAATATTCAACAATTGGGCAGGGTATTACCGTTGTATCCTGCGGATTGCAGACATTAATATCTTTATTAACTTTTGTATATCCTTTTAAATTATTCATATAGCCCCCTAAAGCTAATGAAATTGGATTTGTACTGTACAAAAAGCCATTATTATCTAGTTTAATGTTTCTAAAATGAAACCCATTGCCACTCATT
>CAZUUI010000272.1:0-1156 GCA_964622955.1 uncultured Chitinophagaceae bacterium
CCGTTGTTAAACATCACTCTCAAATTTTCAGAAAGAGTATCATACGAAGCCGACTTTAGGCTCGTTGATTTGATTGAGGTGTAAATCATTTTACCCGCAATTTGTTCTTTTTTTACTGACATGGTGTATTAATTTTATATTATAATATACAAAAAAAATGTCAAATAAAAAAATTCAGATAAATTAATTTAAACTAATCAAACGCTCTAATGATTTCTTTTTGTCAATTGGTAATGTTAAAGTTAAAATACCGTTTTCAACTTTTCCTTCAATGTCTTTTTCTTTAACATCATCTGGTATGTTATAACTTTTCACAAACGAATGTGTGAAATACTGTTTTTCATCTTTTTCTTGATGGTCAAACGAAATTTTCAACACACCTTCTTTTGTTGAAATTTTAAGGTCTTCTTTTGTTAGACCTGGTACACTTACCTGAATTTTATATTCAGTTTCAGTTTTACTGATGTTAGTTTCAGGTGATTTTAAAAATCTTGGGTTTTCAAACATACTTTCGAAACCTTGAAAGAATGGGTCCTTAAATAATGTAATCATAGTTTATAATTTTTTAATATTATTTTTCAATTTATGTGCCAATATAATTTTAAAAATTTATTTAGACAAAATGACATTAAATTAAAATTTTTATTGACATTATGACACTTATTTTGTTTTTAGTATTATTTGTGTTATGTTTGTAGTATAAACTAAACTTACAAAAATATGTCTGTAGATTTTTTTGAGGACGGACCGTCCCAATCACAAAGAAAAGTACGAAAAGGGTCAACAACACCAATCTTAGACAATTTCTCAAGAGATTTAATTAAGATGGCTGAAGAAGGTAAAATTGATCCTATTGTTGGAAGAGACAATGAAGTAAAAAGAATTGCACAAATTTTATCTCGTAAAAAGAAAAATAATGCAGTTATTGTTGGTGATGCTGGTGTAGGAAAATCGGCACTTGTCGAAAAACTTGCACTTATGATTCACAAAGGTGATTGTCCAACAAATCTTTTAGATAAAAGGTTAGTTGCTCTTGATTTAACATCTTTAGTTGCAGGTACAAAATATAGAGGTCAATTTGAAGAAAGGATTAAGGCAATTATAAACGAACTTCAAGAATCACCAAAAGTAATTTTTTTTATTGACGAGTTACACA
>CAZUUI010000272.1:1166-2869 GCA_964622955.1 uncultured Chitinophagaceae bacterium
CTATGGATGCTGCAAATATTTTAAAACCGGCTTTAGCGAGAGGGGAAATGCAATGTATTGGTGCAACAACGTTTGATGAATTTAAAAAACACATAGAAAAAGATGGTGCGTTAGTCAGAAGATTTCAAAAAATTATTCTAAAAGAACCGACTGCTGATGAAACAGTAGAAATACTTAAAAATTTAAGAGATTCGTATCAAGGATTTCATAAAGTAGTATATGAAGAAGGTGTTTTAGAAACTATCGTTAAATTATGTCATCGTTATATTACCGATAAACAATTTCCTGACAAGGCAATCGATGTTTTAGATGAATTAGGTTCAGAAAAAAGAGTTTCATCTAAAATTCCTGAAACAATTGAAAATTTGAAAAAAGAAATTGAAATTGTTAGAGAAAAGAAAGTACAGGTCGTAAAATCTCAAAATTATGAACAAGCAGCAAAATTAAGGGATGAAGAAAAGAAACTACATACTAAGCTTGAAGATGAAAAAATAAAATGGACCGATAAACAAAAAAATAACAAAATACCTATCACGGTCGATGATGTTTATGAAATAGTTTCGGAAATGACCGGAGTACCTATAACCAAATTGGACACAAAAGAAACTGAAAAACTTTTAAGATTAGAAAACATTTTATCTGAAAAAGTAATTGGTCAAGATGAGGCTATTACTTCAATATCTAAATCAATAAGAAGAAATAGAGTTGGTATAAAAGATGCAAATAAACCTATCGGTTCGTTTATTTTTATAGGTTCAACTGGTGTTGGTAAAACATTTTTAGCAAAATCAATTGCTGAAATTTTGTTTGGTGACCCCGATAAAATTATAAGAGTTGACATGAGTGAATATATGGAAAAACACAATGTGTCAAAATTAATAGGTTCACCTCCAGGTTATGTCGGATATGACGAAGGTGGACAACTCACAGAAAAAATTAAAAATAATCCATTCTCTGTTGTTCTTTTTGATGAAATAGAAAAAGCACATAAAGATGTATTTAACATTCTACTTCAAATTTTAGATGAAGGTCATTTAACAGATTCCTTTGGTAGAAAAGTGAACTTCACTAATACAATTGTTATTATGACTTCAAACGTTGGAGCCAAAAGAGTATCGGAATTAGGTGGAGGTGTTGGTTTCACCACAAGTTCTAGCGAAAGTCAAAAAGGTGAGGTTAAAAAAACAATGATTCAAAAGGCACTAAAACAACAATTTAATCCTGAATTTTTAAATCGTATTGATGATATTATTTTATTCAATTCATTGAATGAAGATACTTTAAAGAAAATCATCAATATTGAATTTCAAAAATTAACAAAAAGATTAAAAGAAAAAAATTATAAAATTAATTTTGATAAATCTGTTATTGAAAAAGTTTATAATTTAAATAAACAAGAAGAATATGGTGCTCGTCCTTTGAAAAGAATTATACAAAATTTATGTGAAGATTTTTTAAGTGAAGAAATATTAAAAGGTAACATTCTTGAGGATGAATCGATAACCATAAAATACAAAAATGATGTTTTAACAATACAAAAAAGTACAAAAAAAGTGATATAATTTTTGTAAATACTTTAGTTTTTTTAAAAATTATATATATTTATATTCTTGTAGGTTCTCTTTGTCGATAACCTTTTCGTTTTTTAAAGTAAGTGGGGTTGAACCCACCGAAAGACCTTAAACCCCGACATCTCGTTGGGG
>CAZUUI010000273.1:0-1378 GCA_964622955.1 uncultured Chitinophagaceae bacterium
CGACCTCCACTAGTTTATGGTCCTGGCGTTAAGGCGAATTTTCAAACAATGCTTCGTTGGGTTGCGCGCGGAATACCATTACCTCTAGGGGGTATAAAAAATGCCAGAAGTATGGTCGCGTTGGGGAACTTAGTCGATTTACTAATACTATGTATTAGCCATCCTGAAGCGGCTGGGCAAATATTTTTAGTTTCAGATGGTGAGGATGTGTCGACATCAGAGTTGTTAAGACGTTCAGCGCAAGCAATGAAAAAGACAATTTACTTGCCGTCTGTGCCTGATAGGGTAATTTATTTTTTCGCTGACATATTTGGCAAACGTGCTATGGCTGAACGTCTATGTGGCTCACTACAAGTCGACATACAAAAAACGCGTCATTTATTAAATTGGCAGCCGCCGCTATCGCTTAGTCGAGCACTTGAGTTAACCGTAGAGAATTCTGCTTCGTAGAATGATATTTGGAATAGATAGCGATATTCAAAAATGAAACCTACATCAGGAACATACTCTCCGCAACTGGATCATTTAAGATTCTTTGCAGCTATGCTTGTATTTTTTTGGCATAGCCTTCATTCGAAGGGTTTATTGGATGCGACCTATGCCCCTGATATCAAATTGATCTCCTGGCTAGAGGAGGGACATACTGGTGTCTCTTTGTTCATGGTGCTTAGCGGATATTTGCTATTTAGCATTATGGACGGAAAGCGAATAGATTTAGTGTCTTTTTTTATTAATAGGGTTTTAAGGATTTTTCCCTTGGTAATTTTTTGGGCTATCTGTCTGGTTGACCTAAACGCTAGAACGTTGGCAAATATCCTCCTCTCATTTATTCCTATCGGAACTGCAATGCAGGGGCAGGGTGTTGATGGATTTTGGTCTATTTCAATCGAGTTAAACTTTTACTTATTAGTTCCATTTTTGATTGGGCATTTGAATCAATATGATGATATTAATATGCGCAAAGCTGGCTTTAAAAAAATATGTGGCCTCTTGCTCTTGATAGCATTTAGTCTATTTTTTAGATCTTTAGCATCTTTCAGAGGGGAGGATGCTAAGATTCTTAGCTATTATTCAATATTCGGGCGTGCGACTGAATTTTTATTTGGTGGTCTTGCTCTCGTATTTAATAAGCATTTTCATCCAAAGTTAATGACCAAAGCTTGGTTGCTTTTCTTTAGTTCATTCATATTTTTATTATTTATGGACAAATTTAACAATACTATTTAATATACTTTTTATAAAGATAAGGATAAACATTCTCTTAGACAAAAAAATAATTAGTTGGCATATTTCTTATATGAAATAAATAATCTCGATTATTAAAATAATCGATTATTACTACATATTATTTACTACCAATCGAATTGCAAAATGTAAT
>CAZUUI010000273.1:1388-2448 GCA_964622955.1 uncultured Chitinophagaceae bacterium
GGTCATTGATATTGTTGTACACCGATGATAAGTTTAAGAGTTCGGGAAGGATATCTAGGCTTATGGCTTTTGGTGGTGCAATATCGTATTCAATATATTTGAATCACTTTTTTACACTAAATGTAATTCATGCTTTGAGGGCGAAGTATTGCGGTGTAAATCCATTATCAGTTGTTGATGCGCTATATCTGTATGTTGTCTGTGCGCTGGTATTGACATTAGCATTTTCCACGCTGACATACTACATAGTTGAAAAGCCATTTTTGAAAAAAAAGAGGTCTTATGTTTTGAATGATGCGCCGGCTTAATGTATTTACCATGACTAAATTTGACAACACATATGAAGCGATTCTTCGATATTCTTCTAGGTTTCTTAGCTGTCTTAATTCTAATTTTGCCAATTCTATTGGTGGCGATTTCTGTGAGGCTAACCTCACAAGGCCCTGCGCTGTATTGGTCTGAGCGTGTTGGGCGTAATAACAAAATTTTTAAAATGCCTAAATTCCGAAGCATGCGCGTGGGTACGCCGGTCGTTGCTACACATTTATTGGCAGATGCAAATGCACATTTGACTCCAATAGGGTCATTCCTTCGGAAAAGTAGTTTGGATGAGTTGCCACAGTTGTGGTGTATTCTGGTTGGGGATATGAGTTTTGTTGGGCCTAGGCCTGCTTTATACAATCAAGACGACCTGATCGGCTTGAGAACTGAGCTTGGTGTGCATGTATTAACTCCAGGGTTGACGGGATGGGCGCAGGTGAATGGACGTGATGAATTGCCAATTCCACAAAAGGTCTCTCTTGATGTAGAGTATCTAGTCCGTAAAAATATTTGGTTTGATATAAAAATAATATGGATGACTTTCGTCAAGGTTCTCCGACGTGATGGGGTATCACATTGATAGTAAATGCGCGCGAAGATCGCACTCGTTTAGTTATTATTGGTGCTGGAGGGCATGGGCGCTCAGTACTAGAGGTTGTGCAGCTTCTTAATGAATTCGAAATGATGGGTTTTGTAGATGACGGTGCATATATTCGTGGCGAATGTGTTTCCGGATTTC
>CAZUUI010000273.1:2458-2867 GCA_964622955.1 uncultured Chitinophagaceae bacterium
AAAGATTTTGAAAATTATCTAAATATAGCCACACATGTAATTGTGGCCGTTGGCAATAACGCTTTACGTGAGTCTTTGTTCATTCAAGTTGCTTCTGCCGGATTTAACTTGATTAATGTTATTCATCCACGAGCGGTGGTTTCTGCCAGTGCTCATTTGGGGTTGGTAATGTAGTCATGGCGGGAGCCGTTGTGGGTATTGGGGCAACTTTAGGGAATGGCGTGATTGTTAATAGTGGTGCAGTAATTGATCATGACGCTCACGATTTCAGTCACTTGGGTGTTAATGCTTGCATGGCTGGTGCAAGTGTGTTGGGCGCATTGGCGCATTTGTCTGCTGGGTCGGTTATAGGTGCTGGTCGGGTTTTCCATTCTGCTCTTCGTCCTGCTGTTGATCGCAAATCGCCTGG
>CAZUUI010000274.1:0-2861 GCA_964622955.1 uncultured Chitinophagaceae bacterium
CTATTTTATAAGAAAGATTGGTATAAAAAAAGCGAAACATCCTCTGGATGTTTCGCTTAAAAAAATGATTAAAGAACTAAATTCTTATTGTTTGTTGAAAGTTCTTACCGAAGCACCATAAGCACCATTTGCTACTATTGTATATTTAACCTGCGTAGGAGTAAATGAAACATTTGTTAATGCACTAACCGTTACGTGAGTAGAAGGAACTTCTTGTTCTGGACAAATTACGGTATTATCATTTTTGATAATTATATATAATTTATCCGATTTGTGAGGTTCGGCACCAACTCCACCTGGATCTGATATTTCATGAACTCCATTTCCAAGATTTTTCCATGTATTAACTACATTGTTTGTTCTTTTCCATTGACCTGCGTAATTTGAAGTATACGCTTGATTTACAACAACAACTTTACGTTTTACCGTAGATTCGAAACCATTATAATTTCTATAAGTATATTTTACAAAATAGATACCTTCTGCAGTTCCAATCTTGGCTTCAGAGGCTTTAATGGAATAGGTCAATGTTGAAGTATCCGATAATAAATTACCATTATCATCATATCCAGGATGAACAGTAGCTCCTGGATCTACAAATGCTTGACCAGCTGACAAAACCATTACTTCTCCTCCGTTCAAAGTTATTGAAGGATAAGATTCAACAGCAATTGTAGATGGATATAAATTATCTTTTGTACAACCTATGAATAGTGTAACTAAACATAGTATAATTGCAATATTTAATATTTTTTTCATAATTATAATTTTTTATTTAGTAAACCACATTTTTTCAAAAATTTGTTTCGTAGCTGGAACATTAGAGTTTGTAGATACTTCAGAATTAGGGATAGGAAATCTAAATGGATAAACTCCTGCACCATATACACTAACTGCCGAAACGGGGAACGTTACATTTGGAAGTGTATAGTTATACCTTCTCAATTCAGTGTATGCCTCAAAATTTTGAACACCATTCATTGCTACCCATTTTTGGAATACGATAGTTCCAGCCATAGCATCTGCACTTCCAGATAAAGGATATGCAGCAATTACAGCAGTAGCATCAGTAGCTGCTAAATCATGGTATGCAAATGAAGCTTTAATTCCATTTTCGTACAAAGTAGTAGCTGATCCAGCAAGCCAACCTCTTGCAGCCGCCTCTGCTTGCAAGAAATAACTTTCCCAACAAGACATCAAAACTACAGGAGCATCTGCGCCATTAACACCTCCAACTTTATCACCAATGTTTGAAAAGTTTCTATTAACAGTACTTGCAGAAGCCAATCTTCCAGCTCCTTGATTAAAACCATTGAACTGTCCTGTAGCTTCAGCTGCATTGTATACAGATTCCATTCTCAAATCTCCATTAGCTTTATACACATTCAAAGAAGTATTTGATGCTTTTAAATTTTCAAAATTTGCTAATGTTTTTTGAGAAGCATGTAATGGATTCTTTTGATTTGTAGCATCGATATAATGAACCAATGCATTGTCAGATTGAGTAGTTAAAAATGCTGCACCTGTAAGATTTTTTGCAATACCCGCACTAGCAACAGCAGGTCTTGAAAAACTTTGTCTCATATACACTTTCAACAACAGAGTATTTGTAAGTTCTAACCAATGCGTTTTATCACCACCATAGAACAAATCAAATGAATAGGTTTTATTTGAAGAGGCTCTTTTTAAAATTGTTTGAGCTTCAACTAATTTTGACTCTAATCCATCATAAACTGTTGTAGGTTCGTCATAAACTGGATTTACAACATTATTTACATCTAATGCTTGTGAATAAGGAATCTTTTCATAAGCATCAGTCAATAATTGAAATGAATAAGCTTCCAAAACCAATGCCATCGCATACATTTGGCTGTCTTTTTCAAGTAATGATTTTGCCTTAATGTTTTTCAAATCATTTAATGCACCAGCATACAATTGACTCCAAGGTCTGTCTTGATCAGTATTTACAACAGTATACCTTTCATTTTTTTCATATTGACTAGCTGTAGATCCTTGAGTCCAATATTGTGCCCAAATACCACCATAAATTTGATATTGATTTCCAACAGTATATGCAATAAACTGCTGGGCTGCAGGTAATATTTCTGCAATAGTAACGTCCTCTGGACTATTATTATTTGTAGCCGCATCATTCAAATCTTTTGTACATGAAGATAGACTAAAAATAAATAATGATAATATTATTAATTTTTTCATAATTTATTATTTTTAGAAGGTTAATTTAAAGTTAGCTCCAATAGATCGTACTGAAGGAATATTTGAGAAATCAATTCCTTGTACGTTTCCAGTTCCAAATGAGTTTATCTCTGGATCAACATATTTGTTTACACTTGGCAACCATACGGCCAAATTATTTCCAAATATACTTACGTCTATTGATTTTACAAATTTAGAAAACTTCTCACTGATTGGGAAAGAATAACTAATAGATGCTTCTCTTAATTTAAAATATGATGCATCAAAAATATTATTTTCAGCATCACTTTGTTGAGTCATCCAATCTTGAACACTAGCAGCAGTTGTATTTTCAACATATTGTCCATTTACTAAATTAACTGTATTTGGAATAACATAATCTTCACGATTGTTTACAACTGTAGTAATACCTGATCCTAAAAATTCAACTATATCTTTTGTTCTTGAATATAAAACGCCACCGTTTTTATAATCAAACAAGATACTTGCTTTTAATCTTTTATTAATTGTTACTGAAGCGCCAAATCCCATTTGATACTTAGGTAAATAAGTACCCATCTTAACTAATTGACCACTAATAATTGGAAGACCTGTAGTAGCATCTACAACCATTCTTCCATCAGGAGATCTTTGATATCCATTAG
>CAZUUI010000275.1:0-2856 GCA_964622955.1 uncultured Chitinophagaceae bacterium
AATTAGGTCAAAAGCTTTGTCAGTAGAAGCATCTTTATCTATTTTTGACAATTGTCTAAAGAATATAGTATAATCAATCTCTTCTTCTTCCATATTTTGGAGCATATCCTGCGTTAGATCTATTGATTTTGCGTTTAAATGCAACCCCAGTTTATCGGCATACATTTGAAATAAATCTCTTTCTGATTTTTCTTTTATTTCATTTAAAATCAAATAAATAGGCTCTTCTTCTTCAATCAAAGGATAAAGCGCATTTGCCAATTGAACCAAGTTCCACATACCTATATTAAGTTGATTGTCAAATCGATATCGTCTTCCTTGAAAATCGGTAGTGTTGGGAGTATAATTTGGATTGTAAAAGTCTAAAAATCCAAATGGTCCATAATCGATAGTATCGCCAAGAATAGACATATTATCGGTATTCATTACACCGTGCACAAATCCTACTCGTTGCCAATGAATTATCATTTTCATCGTTCGCTCGGCTACTTCTTTGAAAAATTGAATATAAACGGTCTTTGAAGGGGTTCCTAAATGTGGGTAATATTGTGTTATCACAAAATCGGTCAACTGTTGCAAACGCTCTATATCGCCACGGCTAGCAAAAATTTCAAAATTGCCAAAACGAACAAAACTTTTGGCAACTCTACATACAATGGCTCCTTTTTCCAATCGAGGATTTCCATTATATAATATATCGCGTAGCACTTCATCTCCCGTTTCGCACAATGTCAATGCTCTAGAAGTAGGAATATTGAGGTGAAACATTGCTTCGCTGCACAAAAATTCTCGAATTGAAGATCGCAAAACCGCAAATCCATCGGCATTTCTAGAATATGGCGTAGGACCTGCGCCCTTTAATTGAAGTGTCCAGCGCTCATTATTCGCATCGATATCGAATAAATTAATCGCTCTTCCATCGCCCAATTGTCCTGCCCAGTTTCCAAATTGATGACCTCCATAACACATTGCATAAGGTCTTGTTTGAGGCAAGATGTTATTTCCCGAAATAATATTTAGGAAATCTTCAGTTTGAATAGTTTCTTCATTTATTCCTAATAAAGTAGCCATAGAATCTGAATACGCTAATAATTTTGGTTTTGCTGGTTTTTTGGGAAGTACATAGCTAAAGCAAGCCTCAAAAACCTGACGACTTGAAGAATTTTCAATTATATCTGCAGGCAATAATTCTGCAAAAAGTGATTTTTTGAAATTTAAATTCATAAAAATAGAAACAAAAAATATTAATTTAAAGTTTTAACAAAGTGGTATTAATTAAATATTAAAAAAAATTATTTTTTTTAATGTTAAATAACAAGCTAAATTACAACGAATTAAATGAAAATAAAAAAATATTTATAAATATCTTGACACTTTAAATAAAATAGCATTATCTTTGCAGTCCAATATCGCGAGGTAGAGCAGTAGGTAGCTCGTCGGGCTCATAACCCGAAGGTCGTTGGTTCGAGTCCAGCCCTCGCTACTAAGTTTAGCCAAACGAATTTCGTTTGGCTTTTTTTATTTTTAAGCGTATGGTACATAAATTTTTGAAAGTTTTTGCAGTTTTGGTTGTTATTACAATTATAGCTGTATGGTGGCATCTAGCTGGTGTTATCAAAGCGAATACTCCATTTGAATCCAACCTTCCTTATTATGGTGCTGACACATTTACTGCAGATCAGTATCAAGTTAGAGAATTTGAAGTTATCGACCAGGATAGTCAGAAATTGACTCGTGAGACGTTTGAAAATAAAATTTGGGTTACCGATTTCTTTTTTACGACTTGTGAGGGAATTTGTCCAATTATGTCTTCAAATTTACAGATTATTCAAGATTCATTTGCAAAAGATTCCAAAGTTTTATTGCTTTCACATACCGTGGATCCTCAGTATGACAAACCTTCTGTTTTGAAAAATTACGCAAATAGACACAATGCAATTGCTAAAAAATGGTATTTTGCTACAAGCAAAGTTGATTATTTGTATGATTTGGCTCGGACTTCTTATTTTATAGCTACACCAAAAGATAGTACGCTGGGCGAAGATTTTGTTCATAGCCAGTTGATAGCTCTTATTGATCCTCATTTGCACATTAGAGGCTATTATGATGGTACCAATGGCAAGGATATGAAAAAATTAATACGCGATATTAGACTTTTACAAAAAGAATATCCTCAAACCAGATAATTGTGGCGGGAATTTATCTACACATCCCTTTTTGCACCCAGGCTTGTCATTATTGTAATTTTTATTTTGTCAATACGCTTTCCCGTAAAGATGAATTAATCGCTACAATCGCAAAAGAATTAATCAGTAGAAAAAACGAATTGGAGGATGAAGAAATAGAAACAATTTATTTTGGAGGAGGAACGCCTTCCCTACTTTCACAGAGAGATTTAGAATTTTTAATTGGAATTATTTATCACAATTTTTCGGTTAAATCCAATTTAGAATTTACGTTTGAATCCAATCCTGAGGATTTAAAAAATGAAAAAATTCAACTTTTGCATCAATTAGGAGTCAATCGATTGAGTATAGGTGTGCAATCTTTTGACGATAATGAACTGAAGGCAATGAATCGAGTTCATAATAGTGCAGAAGCTATTAATTGTATAGAGCAATCATTGCATAATATAGAAAATATATCCATAGATTTGATGTTTAATTTACCAAATCAAACGTTAAATTCTTGGGAAAAAAATCTATTGAAAGCCATTTCGCTCAATCCAAAACATATTTCATGTTATAATTTAACTATTGAAGAAAAAACGAAGCTTCAACGATTGATAAAACAGAAAAAAATCGAAAAACCCTGTGAAGATGAAAGTGTCATTCAGTTTGAAAAAACAATAGAAAT
>CAZUUI010000276.1:0-2851 GCA_964622955.1 uncultured Chitinophagaceae bacterium
GTTAATTTTCTTTATTCATAAAATACAGCCAAAAGTGAATGCCCATACCCATAATAGAAGAAAATGCGGATAAAAAAAGTAATGAAGAATTTATAGGAATTCGTGTAATAATAGCTATGATATAACAAACAACTCCGATGCTAAAAAGAATATAATCTTTTTTTATCCGAAATGTGATAAAGTAAAATGCTATTAAAGAGAACGTTAAATATCTAATAGTTTGAGATAATATTTTGTTTTCCCAAAAAAAATCAAAAAGGATTTGAAATGCAGTTAAAAGGAGGCCTAAATACAATGTTTTTTTACTTTTCATAGTTTTCGTTATGTAAAATTCAATGCAAAGATAATGTGTATTTTTCATTTTATGTAATAAAAAAGCACCCTAAATAAGGATGCTTTTGTATTGTAATAAAATTTAATAAAAAATTATTTTTGGTATTCTTTTTCTTCGTCGGCTTCTTTCATACCTTTTTCTATTTCGCTAGTGATACCAGCTTTGGCATTGTTGAATTCTTTGATTCCTTTGCCTACACCGCGCATCAATTCAGGGATTTTCTTTCCACCAAAAAATAATAGAAGTGCAAAAATGATGATTACCCATTCCATTCCACCAATTCCTTGTATAAATAAATGATTCATATTGTTATATTTTTGAGATTACAAATATACGTTATTTTTTTTGTTTAAGCGTTTGTTTGAACCAAAAAAGGCATTTTCACAACCACTGCTTTTAGGTTTTTATCACGTACTTTTACATATACTTCGCTGCCCAATTTATGAAAAGGCGCATTGATATAAGCCATAGCTATCGATTTTTCCAAGGATGGCGTTTGGCTTCCCGAAGTTATTTTTCCAATAATTTCGTTATTTTCATTCACTACTTCATAGTCATGACGCGCTATGCCACGGTCTATCATTTCTATTCCTACCAATTTACGAGTCGTGCCATTTTCTTTTAGATTTTGAGCAAATGATTTACCTACAAAATCTTCTTTGCTCAATTTTGTAATCCAGCCTAGTCCTGCTTCTATAGGATTGGTTGTGTCGTCAATATCATTTCCATACAAGCAATAGCCCATTTCCAATCGAAGTGTATCTCTAGCCGCAAGCCCAATTGGTAAAATACCAAATTCAGCGCCAGCTTCAAAAATTTTGTGCCACAAAGCTTCTACATCTTTGTTGGGAATATAAAGTTCAAATCCACCCGAACCCGTATAGCCTGTAGCCGAAATTATGACATTGTCTACGCCTGCAAAAGTTCCTTCTACAAAGTGATAATAAGCGATAGAAGATAAATCTACCGAGGTTAATTTTTGTAAAGCCATCACTGCTTTTGGTCCTTGAACCGCCAAAAGGCTCATTTCGTCGGACAAATTGGTCATTTTTGTCTCAAAATGATTGTGTTTTGAAATCCAGTTCCAATCTTTTTCAATATTTGAGGCATTTACTACCAAAAAGTATTTTTCATCATTCATTTTATAGACAATCAAATCGTCGACAATACCCCCTTTGTCATTGGGAAGGCAAGAATATTGTGCTTGTCCATTTACCAATTTTGAAGCGTCATTGGAGGTGATATGTTGTATATGCTCCAATGCTCTGGGACCTTCAAGCAAAAACTCGCCCATGTGGCTTACGTCAAAAACGCCTACGCTGTTTCTAACTTGCAAATGCTCTTCTTTGATTCCAGAATAAGAAATAGGCATATTGTAGCCTGCAAATTCAGCCATTTTTGCGCCTAATGATATATGTAAATTTGTTAATGCGGTCTGTTTCATGATGTTAAATCTGATTTACGATAAAGTTAATTAATCGGACAAAGTTACGATTTTTGACTTTATTGCGCGTTGAAATTTTTATCCAGCATCCCCAATAATTTTGATTCAATTTCATTTTCAGTCAAAGTACGACAAAAACCATTTTTTGCGTGAAATTCTGCTAAATATTCTTGTTCAATTTGCCCTAACGTAGGAATACAAATAATATCTTTTTTTTGAAGACAATAGAGGTCTATCAGAGTGGTATAGCCACTTCGGCATATTATTGTATTGGCGCCCGAAATCCAAGGTGATAAATCTTTTCGTTCTTTATATGAAAAATATTGAATATTTTTCTGAATATATTCGTGATATGATTTTAAGAAATTTCCAGCTATTACTACAATTTCTTTATTCGTTTGGCTCAAAATGGAAAGCAATTGCATTTCTAGCATACTTCTTCGTGGCTCGGGCCCCGAAAGTAAGACGAGTATATAATCTTTCTTTTCAGGATTTTCAGTGAATTTTAAATCGGAATGCAATCCTATCCATCGAGTATTAATAGGAACAGGGCAGTTTGCCAATTCTCCACTCAATTTAACGTTTTCATCATCGGGAATCCATGCCTCATCAAAAGGCTTGAGATAATAATTGATAACTTTTTTGCTCAACCAAACTAATGGGGAAAAGGCGTATTTTAGTTGAAATTGATGTGTAATAATTATATTTTTAATTCCTTTTGAGTAGCAACCATATCTATTATCTGTAATTATCCAATCAGGAGATTCTATTTTTACCCATTTCTTAATTACTTTTTGTTCAGATTCAATGGCATTTTTTATTTTTTTAAGCTGAAAAAACATTTTAAGCATAAAAAAACTCGTTTTTTGATACTTAATGTTATAAGAAGGTAATTCTATAATTGTTAAATTTGGAAATCTAAGGCTGAGTACCTTCTTGGCTTCGCCATCGGAGAATAGTATAATTTCATTTTCATTTTTTAATAATAAATCAATGATAGGAATAGAACGAGTAGCATGACCAATACCCCAATTTAAAACGCAAAAAAATATTTTTTGATGTTGGATATTTGG
>CAZUUI010000277.1:0-2851 GCA_964622955.1 uncultured Chitinophagaceae bacterium
TGCAAGTACAGCCGTTCGAGTGGCAGTATTTCCGTTACAATTATTTCCTTCAACAAAGTATGTCGTTGTGGCCGTAAGATTTGGAATATTATATGTCAGTCCTGTATTTAATATAGTACCTCCTGTTGCTACATTATACCATCTTAAAGTTCCTCTATTAGAAACAGTTCCAGTCAATGTTAAAGGTCCTGCATCACATCTTGAAGCGGCTGTAGCAGTAACAGTAGGAACTGTTGTGAAAATTACAGCAGTAACAGCTGATCTGGTTGTAGATGGACATCCATTACTTGTTAATGATCCTGCATAATATATAGTATTTGCAGATAAGTTTGGCGTTACAAAAGAATCTGCTGTAGCCAATGGAGAACCTCCGGTAGACGCTGCATACCATGCTACCGAGTTACCAGCTGAAGGCACTGCTCTTAAAATTACTGAGTTTGCACCACACGCTGTATCTGGCCTAACTGAAGTGGGAAGCGATGGGGATGTAGTTACAGTCACCATTATTGGATTTGAAAAGAAAAAATTACCAGTAGATAGTGAACTATTAACTCTTCTTCTAAAATAGGTAGTAGTTGTTAATGCTGTAGGATGTGTATATGTTTCGGAAGTTGCTCCACTAATAGTTGTAGGTGACGCAAAATTAGCGGTAGTTGAAGATTGCCATTGATATTGTGGTGTACCAGAAGGTAATGTTGCTGCAGAAAGTGATGTAAAAGGTGCTGGTATGGTACCTGTACATATTGTTTGATTAGAACCAATTACTCCAGCTTCACCTTGTCTATTTCTAAAAATTGATAAAGTCGTTTGATTGCTTGTAAGTCCACCACTTAATACAATATCGAGCTTATTATCTCCATCTATGTCAACTAATTCAGTTTGAGAAAAATAACCTGTTGAAAATAATCTGATAAATGGTGCAAAACTTATTGTTCCACTGGAAGAGGTGTTTTCAAAATATCCAAATCCTTGATTAAACGTATTATTTGCTACAACAATATCTAATTTGCCATCGCCATTCATATCACCTATAGCAATACTTGAGACTGGTTGATTTGAAGCAAAGTCTGTTGGAAATAAAAGGGCCTCTGACAAACTTATATCTGCGGAGTCAATAGAGTTATTTTTGCAAATATATAATATACTAGTCAATGAATTGCCTCCGATTACATCTAATTTGCCATCGCCATCTAGATCGGCTATTTTAACGGCATTTGTACTACCTGAACCCGTGGTTTTAGAATCAATTTCTTTAAAATTAAACCCTCTAATTATTGGAGCACCTTTTTTGGTAGTATTTTGCAAAATATTAAATAATCCGTTACCGCCAATTACAATGTCAACCATTCCATCATTATTTAAATCTCCTGAAGCAGAAGCCTGTCCACCATTTGTAATAAATTGATTAATTGAGTTGGTATTAATAGGATTTCCTGTTATTGCTTTGAATGTATCTATATTAGTATTATTCAAAGAAAAAGTAAGACCTGTAGCATTATCTGTTCCAAAAATATCTGTTCTTCCATCATTGTTAATATCTATTGGCAAAAAAGTATTTCCTATTCTACAATGATTGGATGAAGATAATATTGAAGTAAAATTCTTGAAGCTTGGTGTACCTGAAATAGAATTATTTATATTTACAAATGCATTTTGTGTAGATATCCCATTTGTAGCCGCTATATCAATTAATCCATCATTGTTATAATCAAAAGCATTGATTGATGTTGCTGTTGTAATTGTAGGAGATATACTTGAGATACTTGATGATGTGAGACTACTCGAGTTAATGACACCAGAAGTTGCAGTATTTCTCCAAACTTGAGGTACACCTGCATTTGACATAGTTACAATATCAATTTTATTATCTCCATCTATATCCGCACAAATAAATTTTTGATTGACTGACTGAGGTTGAGTAACCGTAGTATAGGTTTGTATAGAATCAAATGATGCTTTTGCATAAGCTGCATAATTTATATTGCTTAGAGAACTATTTACCATAACGAAATCTTTTTGAGATGTAGCATTCAACCCCAAGGATTTGTTTATTACTGTAAATTCACCCATAGAAGTATGTGGAGGAATTGTAACTGTAATACTTGAAGATGATGCTGCCGTAATATTGCACTTCATCCCTCCCAAATATACAATATTATCCGAAGCAGTAGCTCCAAAATTTTGTCCGGTAATTGTAACCGAAGACCCTACAGCTCCAGAACTTGGAGAAAAGGATGTAATTATAGGTCTACCCACATATGAAATAGAAACCTCATCAATTCCTATAGTGCCTCCTGTAGTCCCACTATTTGCATATACAGGTGTAGGGCAATTAAGTTGGCAACGAATATTTCCACTTGTATAATTTGGTGGAAAATAAACCGATACATTAGCCGTTCCTTGACCTGCTGTAATAGAAGCACCTCCAGTTACAGACCAATCAAAACCAAAGTTGGCACCTCCAGTGTAATTGATTCCATACTGCATAGTAGTACCAGGAGTAACAGTAAAGTTACCTGTTAAATTCGCAGAAGTAGGATAGGTACAAACAGGAGAAGTTTGAACTTTACACGTTTGACATAACGCTCCCCACTCGAATAGTATTCTATATGTTGCTCCTGGGATCAAAGTTTGACTTGTATATGTGATAGGTCTATCTGAAGATAATGGATTGTTATTGTTATATGTTACCCAATTTGAAGCATTGTTTAACACTGTAGCAAACTCGGCTCCAATTAAATATTGAGATCCATCTGTAGGAAGTGAAGGAAATGAATTTGCTAATGCAAACATACATCTTGGCGGAGGTGCGTCAGTTCCTGCATTTTTATATTTAAATGACATTGAAATT
>CAZUUI010000278.1:0-1961 GCA_964622955.1 uncultured Chitinophagaceae bacterium
CTGAAGATTATTATTCAAATACAATTTAAATGTATTTTGAATTCTAGTAATACAAAATCGTTGATATGAAGAGGTAGAAGAGAAAATTATATTCTCATTATACAACATTTCTTCTGTAGTATTAAGTATTGATTTTGAGAAATATAACAAAATCAATAAAATGATCAATACGATCAGGGCTTTTATCTTTAGCCAAACTTTGTTCAAAATTTGATTTCTAAAAAAATACATCAAATATAATGCAACTAATATATTGACAATACCCGTTAAAATGGATGTATCAAAAATACCCAACCATGGAATAAAAACCAAAGGAAAAAGAATAGATGCAAATAGTGCACCAATATAGTCAAATGTAAAGATATTAGAGACTAAGTCTGTAAAAGTGACTTTGTCTCGAAGAATATTCATTAATAGTGGAATTTCTAACCCTACTAAGACCCCAATTATTGAAACTAATCCATACAGAAAAAAAGAAAAGTAGGGTGTAATAGAAAATAACCAAAACAATAATATAGAACTACTCCCACCTATGAGACCAATCAAAATTTCAATTTCTATAAACCGCTCCAACCATTTGTCTTTCAAAAACTTAGACAAATAAGACCCCAGCCCCATAGATGAAAGATATATACCTATTATGAAGGAAAACTGTTTTACGCTATCACCCATCAAATAACTAGCTACCGTTCCTGCCAATAATTCATATATTAGCCCACAAGTGGCTATTACAAATACAGAAAAAAACAATAAAATTATTGTTCTATTATTGTTCGATTTCATTAAAAAAGGCTTCTATCCTTTAATGGCAGACGCTATAATGATAGATACTCCTAAAATAAAAGATGCAAATATTATAGCAAGAGCTATATTTTGATTTTGAACAATTTCTTTCCAAGATTTTTCGGGTGTTAACTTTTCAATTACTACATAAGACAATAGCAAAATGGCTATTCCAACAATTGAAAATACTATTGAAATTACTAAGGGTTTGGTAAGCAAATGATAATCCATAATTTTGTTAATTTATTTGTGATAAAATCTATCATTTAAACTGGTATTGGTGGGTTTTGAACTGGTGTTGCTGTCACAATCACAAATTCTGTATCCGTTAAAAACTACAGAAAAGTATAAATCGCTATCTTCCCATCTTCTAAATTCAAAATTATACCCATAATATATCTTTATTCCTCCTATAACAAAAAATAGGATTAGAATAAATAAGATATTCCAGTTTGAAGGCTGCGCCCAAATAGCTTTTATTTGAATAAAATTTGGTGCCGCATCAGAAGGAATTATAGAACTTTCTATTGGCGTACTAGTATTTCTTGCATTGTACGGTACTAGCTCAAAATGGTATTTTCCTGGTTTTATACCACATATTTTCACTTCCGAGGAATTGCTTCCTTCGGACCAGCTTTCGCCATCTTGAATGCCATAATAATACTCCATACTTTTTGTAGTATATAGCTCTTCGTTGGTTTTGTCGTCAATAAGCGAAATGTCAATTTCGGCCCAATCCTGCACTAAATTTGAAAAGAGGGAAATATGCATAGGTGCTGCAAAATTTCCTTTCAATTCAAAACTATTTGAGACATAGGCTTTTTTGGGGCCAAAATCGCTAAATGACAAAGTTTCATCCAATACTTTTTTGCTCTTCTGTTGATTTTCAAAATATAAATTAAACAGTATTAGCAAAAAAGCAAACACCATCAAAATCATTGTAAAAGTTGTATTGTTTCTATCTTTTCTGGGTTCCAACATTCCTAATCCAAAACTCGATAAAAAAGTCCTATTCGGAAACCATTTTCTTAATTGTCTTCTATTCAAATAAGTGCCTATAAAATGTTTTTGGCTTGTATTATGATAGTATTTCTCTATAGAAATTATTTTTGGGGGAGCAATATAATCATATACCAAACAATTAAAATTATTGACCACTTCTTCTGCAAAACCTTCAA
>CAZUUI010000278.1:1971-2842 GCA_964622955.1 uncultured Chitinophagaceae bacterium
AAAATAATCTACTCTTGCTTTATTCTTGTTATACAAATGATAAATTTCATCCTCAAAATTTAAAGAATGTCTATTCAAGCTCAAATCCTTGAGGTTTACTTCTTTTAGTATCATCCAATGATTATTGGACTCCGATAAAACAATAGTAATTCCCTCTATTGATTTAAAAATATACTCCCTCCATTTATACACCTTTCTTGTAGATTTTTCCATCGAAGCTACAAGAAAAAAAGTCTTTTCCTCATATACAAAAGTATCTCCAATTTTAAGAGTAAAACTCGAAGATTTATTACTTTGTGGCAACGGATTCTTACCTAATAAATTTAATGCATTACAATATTTGCATGCAAATTCAACTACGTGTAATTGAATTGGAGGAAAATTTTCTTTTTTACATTTTTGGCAAATCATAGTCTGTTATCTTAAAATCATTTTTTCTAACGATACCTTTCCTCCTATATAGTTTTTGATGTCATGGCTCAACCCTTTTGCAATGGATTCGTTATCTTTTGAATAATTACAAATAAAAAAATCTAAATGAATTCTTTTCAGCTCTGGCCATGTATGTACACAAATATGAGATTCTTTGAGACAAATAGACAATGTAAATCCATTTCCTTCAAAAATATGATTAGATTCTCCTACTTTTGTAAGATTGTATTGCATTAGTTTTTCTTCAACAAATGATTGAAATTCAAATAAATTTACAAGTAAATCATCCCTTACATTGTCAAAGTTGAAAATAAAGTGGTAGCCATGTACAATTGTATTCATAGTACAAATATAAATTTTTTAAGCGCAATTAACCAAAAAAATTATTCCACAGCCTCAATATATTTTTTCTCAGCTATTTTTTTAATCAATGTTTTTG
>CAZUUI010000279.1:0-2297 GCA_964622955.1 uncultured Chitinophagaceae bacterium
GAAATCGTGCTACAAGGAGACTACGTTCAAAAAACAAAAGATATTTTGAAAGGATTTGGGTATAAGATTTAAACTCGCCTTAATTCATTCCATAATGAAATTTTGCTAATGCCGAAATGGGTTCTTTTTCTATATGCGAAAGAGTTAAGTTATGCTTTTTCAGCGCCTTATCAAATTCTTCTTGAAAATAAAAAGCTACCGAACCTACTGCCGCTATAGTCAATTCTTGATACTCGGGATAGTCCAAAATATGAAATGAAATAAACTCATCAAACGCTTTTTGTAGGATTTCTTGTATGGTATCATCGGACTTGAACAGGTGCAAAACGGGTGCAAAACTCGCTAAATAGCGGTTTGCTTGTGGTTTTGAATAAATATTTTCGTAAATCTCTACTTCTTTTAGGTTCATTTCATTTTCGAGATAGGCCATTACTTGTGGCGACAGTTTCTTGTAAATAAACGCTCTTAAAAGCGATTTGCCTATATACGCACCACCTGCTTCATCGCCCAAGACAAAACCTGGCGCAGGAATATTTGCCGTAATATCCGTTCCATTGTACACACAGGAATTAGAACTAGTTCCCAAAATACAAGCCAGTCCTTTTTTATTGCCAAATAAGGCTATGCAAGCCGCCATCATATCGTGCTTTACTTCAATTTGGAGGGCATTGGTGAAATAATTTTTTAAAATCGTTTTTAGCTTTTCATTCATTTTTTTATGCGAACAGCCCGTACCGTAGAAATGAATGGCAGTTACTTTTTCTTTCCAGTCTTTCGCTTCAGAATTGTTGAGTTCCTCAAATACAAAATCGGCATCTACAAAATAAGGACTCATTCCTTTGGTCTCAAATACTTGCAAGGAATCTTGAATATAATATGCCCAGTGAGCCTTGGTACTACCACTATCTACGATTATTACCATTTTGTACTATTTTTTTGCTAAATTTGTGAGTTGTAAAACTACTTTTTTTTTCACAACTGATTTCAAATTATATGATATTGACATTATCGATTATTTTTCTTTTGGGTTATTTGCTTATTATTTTTGAAGAAAAAATAGCTCATGACAAATCCTCAATAGCACTAACGCTTGGTGGACTCCTTTGGATTGTTTTGGCTAGTATTCATGTTCAAAATGATTTTGTCCAGCATGAACTATTGCATCATATAGAAGAAATAGCAGGCATCATTTTCTTTTTGATGGGTGCTATGACCATAGTAGAAATCATTGATTTGAACAATGGATTTGATGTAGTGCTCGAAAATTTAACTTTTAGAAATAAAAAATACCTTCTGGCTACTATTTGTATTATCAGTTTTTTTCTATCGGCCTTTTTGGACAATCTCACTACCGCAATCATTATGTCTTCAATGAGTCGAAAAATTTTTGAAGATGCAAAAGAAAAACTTTTGGCAGCAGGATTGATAATTATAGCGGCAAATGCTGGCGGTGCTTGGTCGCCACTAGGCGATGTAACTACTACTATGCTCTGGATTAGCAATAGAATTTCGGCTATTGCGGTAATGAAGAGTCTTTTTATTCCTAGCCTTGTGAGTCTATTAATTCCTTTTTTGATTTTAGTAAGACAATTCAAAGGCATTGTAAATTTTCAAGCATCCTCGACCAACCAAAACATCAAAGAACGCAATTTTATGTTCTTCATAGGTGTGCTAATGTTGATTTTGGTTCCTATTATCAAAATTTTTACGCATCTTCCACCCTTTGTAGGAATGCTTTTTTGTGTAGGACTTTATTGGATGATAAGCGAAATACTCCATATTCGCAAAGAGAGTGAAGAAAAAGAAAGCAAGTCGATTTATCGAGCCTTGGAAAAATTGGATATTCCTAGTTTGTTGTTTTTTCTAGGAATATTACTAGCCGTAGGGGCGTTACAAACAGGAGGCATTTTGACTGAATTGGCTCATGCAGCGGACAATCATATCCCCAATACCTTTTCATTTTCTATCTTAATAGGATTGATTTCATCAATTTTTGACAATGTACCCATTCTTGCAGCAATACAAGGTATGTATGGGCTGGAAGTCTATCCTACCGACCATAGTTTTTGGTTGTTCCTTGCCTATTGTGTGGGAACAGGAGGCAGTATGCTCGTAATAGGCTCAGCCGCAGGAGTAGCTATAATGAATAGTGAAAAAATTGAGTTTGTCTGGTATTTGAAACATATTTCACTTCCTGCTCTTCTTGGTTTTTTGGGTGGAGCGGCTGTTTATTTGTTTTTTTAGATGAGAGATTTTAGACGTTAGATATTAGATTGTCGAAAATATCATTAAAGTTT
>CAZUUI010000279.1:2307-2834 GCA_964622955.1 uncultured Chitinophagaceae bacterium
GTTTTTACTGATTTTTCAAGCAATTCTTTTATATTTTTTGAATCTAATGGCCTATAATCATTTTGAAAAATGATTATTTGATTCTTATATTCAAAGTAAAAGTTGCTATGAGTTGTATCATTGAAATTGTCGTAAAAATAATTTCGAAATTGATTGCTGTAATTTAAATTGGGATTTAATCCTTTTCCGAAAGTCTTAACATCTGTTACATATAGTTCTTTACTTTGATTATAATTATCTTTATTACTTGTGGTTAAAGAAACGTTATACAAATAATCATGTACAATTGGAATAAAATAAGTAGAATCTGACTTTAAGCATAACTCCTTGTATTCTATAAATCTATCATTAACCGGTTTGCAGAAATTATTGCAATGACCTATAACAAAATATTTCTTGTCTTTATTTTTATCAAGAACGTCAATCAAGGTATAACAATTAAACTTAATTACCTTTGAGGAATCTGAATTATAAGTCACATCTCGTTTTTGATAATACAACTGTGACTTTTTTGAAACAAAGAAATA
>CAZUUI010000280.1:0-2833 GCA_964622955.1 uncultured Chitinophagaceae bacterium
CAATCCTGTAGCGCCACAATCCGCATGAATTGCTTATGATTAGTTCATATTTTTCACCTATTTGAAGTTCTTTGTATGGAATGATTTTTTGGGCTTTGTGGTCAAAAAATTCATAAAAAATCCCATAATCGGGCATCAGAGACATATTGTTATCTTCCAATGAGGTTTGCATTGCAAAAAATCCTTCGCTAGCATTAAAAGTCTGCCAGTAAACTACTTTTTTGTTAAAAAAATGATCAAACTGTGACTTGTAAATAGCGATATCGGTACCGCCATAAAAAAAAACTTCTAAATTGGGCCATACTTCAAGGATTGTTTTTTGTGAATGTTGTTCAATTCTTTCAATAATGACTTTTATCCATGAAGGCACACCGGCTATCCATCGGATGTCTGATTTTGCTAAAATGGGGATTAATTTTTCTAGTTTTTCATCCCAATTTTTCATCAATGCAATTTCTTTGGATGGCGTCCGAAAATAATGAAAAATAGATGGTAAATAATATGCAATCAAGGCTGATATGTCACCAACAATTAGGCCATTTTGAACATCATAACTGCCCGTCAGCGAGAAATTTTTGCCCGACGTAATTTTTGAATTGGGGAAATGATGGAGGTAACTTGTCAATAAATCAAAACCAGCTTGGTAATTGTAAGAAATGTTTTTTTTACTTTGAGGTATGATTTTGCTATAGCTAGTAGTGCCGCTTGATTTAGAAAAAGCTATAATTTTCTCTTTCGTAATTGCGGTCTCTTTTGATTTTAGAATATTTGTAATTTCATATTCTATATCTTCGTATGAAACAAGTGGAAGTCTTTCAAAGTCTTCTATTTTAAATATGTTATAATTCTTTAGATAATTACAACCTTTGTTTTTTTCTAAAATTTTAGTTAGCGTTTCCTTTTGAATAGATTCAAAAGATTCAATGCGTTTTTGTAGCTTCGCAAATCGATTTTTGAAAAAGTAGTTTAGAATTATAAACAAACTTTATGCTTAAGGGTTAGGATTTAATCCACGCTTCCATATATTCTATATCTTTTTGTGGAAATTTGGCTTGCTCTTTTACAGCTTCTATCAATTCGGCAAAACAAGTGAGTGTATCCATTTTGCAAGAGGCATTTGCAAAAGCTTCGGTAGCCTGAGGAAATCCATACGTGAATATAGCCAATAGTCCAAGAACTTCAGCACCCGAATCTCGAATGCCTTCAACGGCTTTGAGGCTACTGCCGCCAGTAGAAATCAGATCTTCAATTATTACTACTTTTTGATGCGGTTTCAAATCGCCTTCCACCAAATTTTGTCTGCCATGTGCTTTTGGTTTATCTCTAATATACACAAAAGGAAGTCCCAATGCCTGTGCTACCAATACACCGTGCGCTATGCCACCTGTAGCTACACCCGCTATTACTTCCGCTTGTGGATATTGAGCTTTAATTTTTTCTACAAATTGTTTACAAATTTCATCTCTTACTTTTGGATAGGAAAGCGTAACTCTATTGTCGCAATAGATAGGCGATTTGCGTCCGCTGGCCCATGTAAATGGGGCTTCGGCACTTAGGTTGATAGCACTAATTTCAAGTAGATAGTTGTTTAATGGATTCATTATTTATATATTAAACTGCGTTCTTTTAAATTTTCAATAAACTTTAATTGTTCATCAATCTCTTTTTGAAGATTTCCTTTTGTCTCAGTTTCAAATTTAGTTATTATTGCTTCATTTTCGATAATATTTTTCTTTTCTTTCTCAATTTGATTGCCTCCTTTATGCTCTGTTTTTGTATTTGACTTTATTTCTTTTTCGGCATCATGTAGTCTATCTTTTTCTTTATCCAATATTTTGTCAAGTTCTTTGTACTTGCTTTTATAAATTGATTTTAAGCTTTCATATCTTGTTTCTTTCTCTTTTACCGTAGCTTCAACCAATGCAATATCTTGAGTTTGAGCCGAAATTAAATTAGCATTTACTTCGGGGCTTTTTTTCAATTGGTCTAAGTTTTTTTTGAGCGATTTTAATTTATCTTTATTCTTATCGTATTCTTCTTCGGCGTCGTCTACTATTTTCTCAGTTTTCTTGTGTTCCTTCAAAGCTTTTTCGGCTATTTCTACATTCAATTTTAACAAATCCAACCCTGTTTCTCTATTTGTAATATTCTTTTTTGCTATTTCTATGTCTTTTTCGGCTTCTTCTATATTTTTTTTCGATTCTGCTATGTCTTTTTCGGCTTCATATCTTTTTTTAGTTTCTTTCTTCATTGTTCCATCCAATTTTTCAAAGACATAATTTGCTTCTTTTATACTATCTTCATACAATTTGTACATATGTTTTTTATAAAATTGTATAATGAAGTCATTTGTAGAATCAATATTTGTTATATTTTTATTATTCTCGTCAAAATAATAACTTGTCCATGCTACATCTTTCCCTTCTTGTAAAAAGGTGTTATATATTTTGACTCTATTCGTGAATCCATTTATGGAAACATTGCTATATATGATTTCATTACTTCCTTTTTGAGGTTTTATATTTTCTGCAGATATATCTTTCATCCATTGGCTCAATAACTTTGTTAAAGTATTTTCATTTGCAAATGGCATTTTTGTTTTTATTCCCACATTTTCCCCCAAAGACATCATTCGGGTTACATTTTTTGATTCAATGGATTGTGAATATAAATTAAAGCTTAATGTAAAATATAATAAAATCAGCAGATTATGTATTTTCATGTCTATTGTTTTTAATTGAACAATGCAAAATTACACTTTTATAAATAAAGTATATTTTTTCTTATAAAAAAGACTTGTGGACATCGTCTAAGCTGAACTAAAGACTATACA
>CAZUUI010000281.1:0-2825 GCA_964622955.1 uncultured Chitinophagaceae bacterium
CTTTTATAGTTGTATGCGCTTGTTCAAAGGTCATTGGGTTATTTTTAATTTTTACAAAAGTAATATAATACTCAATTTTTTAAAACTTTTTCTATCCACACGAGGTGTATAAAAAAATACTAAAAATATCAACCCCTTTGATATCAATGCGTAGCACTATTTTTTTAATGAAATAGGCGTTTTTGATAATAAGTTTTGTTGTTATTGAATTGAAATACAATGAATTATAGTTAATCGTTTTTAATGTATTATTGTTTTTTAATCATTTATGAAAAACATAAATGTGGATAACTTTTATTTGTTTTTTCATAGATTTCTCGCAAGGCTCGAAATGACGTTGAAATGTCTTTTTTTGGGAGGGTAGGAGCATTGGCTATGCCGCCGCTCCTCCTTTAAACAATGTAAAAGTTGTCATTTCGAACGAAGTGAGAAATCTGTATTAAAGCGAATGAGATTCCTGATATTTTTTTCAAGAATCAATTAGTTTTTTTGGGTTGTATTCAGATGCAGTAAAAAATTCAGGAATGACGAGGGAATATATATGTAGCGACTTTTGAAAATAGTGTTTTTTCTAGATTTCTCGCAGGGCTCGAAATGACGTAGAAATGTCTTTTTTTGGAGGGTTAGAGCGGTGGCAAATGAATATCATAGAATTATCTAATCACAAATTACTCAAAAATCTATAATCTATCATCTAATATCTATCATCTAAAATCTAAAATCTATCATCTAATCCCTAAAACTCTTCCGTACTCCAAGCCTCAGCTTTATCCGCAAAAAGGGATTTGGCAAAAGCCCATATTTCTTTGAAGGTATCGCTGGTGCGGTATTTTTCGAGGTATTCGGGGCCGTTCCAGTCGCTTATAGTGAAGAAAATACAAGGATTGTCGATTGATTGTACCAACTTGACGCTATTGCATCCTTCAAAAGAAGTGATAATTTGATGATGTTCTTTAAAAAAAGTTTTAAAAGTATCGGTTTCCGAAGGTAATATAGTGAGTTTTACGATACGTATCATACATTAAAATTCAAGTTTGAGTTTGAGTCCAGATTTTTTAGTAATTTTAAGCTGAGTACACAATTCGCCTATACTCAAAAATATTTCAAAAAATCCTAAATCATTAAAAATGCCTCCCATATAGGACGTTTCATCTACGTCTTGATAGTTTTTGGAAATTTTGTCTATCGTATATTTTCCCATAAGAGAAGTTTTGAAAGGTTTGTCTCCTATATGTTCACGAAAATCATCGATGTGTAAATTCGTAACGGCATTGGAGTAGCTGTCGATGTATATTATTCGGCAAAAAATGTAATTATCTCCAATTTGAAGACCATTTGAAAGTGGAAAACTTATTTTATAATTATTGGTGAGTGCGCCTATATCTGACAAAGGGGTGTTTTTTTGAATGGACTGGCATATTTCAGCCATAACCATTACAGTAAATTGCACCCAATTGAGTTGCTCAGGTTTTTCTATCTGTACGATATATTTTTGCGAAGCATAATCCAGATAATCAATAATAGAAACAATGCCATTATTGGGCAAAATCAGGTATTGGTCTTTGATTTTGGTCAATAAAATAGTATTGTCTACAGAAAAATATTGACTAAAAAAAATATGTACAGACTGTGGTGGAAAATAATGAAGTGACGCTATTAAATTGTAGGCATATTCTTCCAAATCAGTACTGTGTTTGGTTTTATTGAACACATCCGTAATTTTTCCATCAGCTATTTGAGCTTGTAAAAGCCCTTTGGCTATGGCATGGATGTGATTTCTTTCTCCTAAGTCCGAATGGAATGAAATTTGCAACATTCAATCTTGTGATTAAGTTTGTATAATTCCTAGTCTGAAATCCTCTTTGATAGGTGCATGATTGGCCGCATCTATTCCCATAGAAATGATTTTTCGCGTTTCGGCAGGGTCTATAATGGCATCTACCCACAATCTCGAAGCGGCATAATAAGGCGTAGTACTTTTGTCATAATCCGCCTTAATTTCATTCAAAATTTCATTTTTCTTTTCTTCGGTAATTTCTTCACCTTTTTTCTGCAAGGCGCTTACTTTTATTTGCAATATAGTGTTGGCAGCCTGATTTCCACCCATTACAGCTATTTTGGCGGTTGGCCACGCTACTATCAATCGTGGATCAAATGCCTTGCCACACATAGCATAGTTGCCCGCGCCATACGAATTACCAACTATAATCGTGAATTTTGGCACAATGCTATTGCTCATCGCATTTACCAATTTTGCGCCATCTTTGATGATTCCTGCGTGTTCGCTTCGGCTTCCCACCATAAAACCAGTTACATCTTGAAGAAACACCAATGGAATTTTCTTTTGATTACAATTCATTATAAAACGAGCGGCTTTATCGGCACTGTCATTATAGATAACGCCTCCAAATTGCATTTCGCCTTTTTTGCTTTTCACTACTTTGCGCTGATTGGCTACAATACCTACTGCCCAGCCATCCACGCGTGCATAGCCACATACGATACTTTGTCCATAGAGTTCTTTGTATTCTACAAAATCGCTGTCATCCACCAAAGCTTTTATCAAATCTCTGGTTTCATACGGTTTGGAATTATCCGCCGATACATAATGATAAATAGCGTCTTTGTCTACTTTGGGTAGGGCAGGCGCTATACGATTGAATCCTGCTACTTGCGCATTTCCCAATTTATCAATTATTTTTCTAATTTGAAGCAAACAACTAGCGTCATCTTCCATTTTATAATCCGTTACGCCACTGATTTCGCAATGTGTAGTAGCACCACCCAATGTTTCATTATCAATATCTTCACCGATTGCGGCTTTT
>CAZUUI010000282.1:0-1061 GCA_964622955.1 uncultured Chitinophagaceae bacterium
CGCAGACAGTCACGACAAAGTTAACTTTCCTCCGTTTCAACATTGGAAGTTTGATAAAAACGATAATCTTATATTAGTAGGCAAAAGTCATTGGCGGGGAGATCTGAGCAAGGGAGAGTTTAGCAAAGATCACGGGCAGATGACCGACAATCTTGCCCGTATGTTTTTAAAACTCTGCGAGCGTTATGCTACCAGAGGCAATGTCAGAGGCTATACCTATAATGATGAAATGAAAGGTCAGGCCATTCTTCAACTAACTCAAATAGGACTACAATTCGATGAAAGCAAATCTGATAATCCTTTCGCTTACTATACTGCTGCTGTCACTAATTCATTCGTTAGAATTATCAACATTGAGAAACGTAACCAAAACATTAGAGACGACATTCTCGAAATGAATGGTATGAATCCAAGTTGGACTCGTCAGAACAGCGGAACCAGTGGCGCCAACACAGCACCCGTTACTATCACAACCGGTGAAGATTGGGATTGACATTTAATTATAAAAATAGTACAGTAAATCTATGAATCTTTTTAAGAAAGCAGCCTGTTTTACAGACATACATTTTGGTTTAAAGTCAGGTAGCAGAACACATAACATCGACTGCGAAGAATTTGTTAAGTGGTTTTGTGATACGGCCAAAGAAGAAGGTGCAGAGACCTGTATCTTTCTAGGTGATTGGCATCATAATCGCAGCACTACCGATGTCAGTACTATGAACTATACTCTTTCAAACTTAGAGCGGCTGAGTAAAAATTTTGAACGAGTATACTTTATATTAGGAAATCACGATTTATTTTATAAAGATAAACGTGAAATTAACTCTGTTGAGTTTATGCGTCTGTTTCCTAATGTCGTGCCTATCAGAGATATCTTTACAGAAGGTGATGTAACGATCATGCCTTGGCTAATCGGAGACGAATGGCAAAAAGTTCCTAAGATCAAAAGCAAATACATATTCGGTCACTTGGAATTGCCTAACTATTACATGAATGCCATGGTGCAGATGCCCGATCACGGTCAGTTACAGGATGGACATTTTGTAAACCAAGATTATGTA
>CAZUUI010000282.1:1071-2801 GCA_964622955.1 uncultured Chitinophagaceae bacterium
TCACCGGGCACTTCCATAAACGACAGTCCAAAGGCAAGATCGTTTATATCGGTAATGCTTTTCCCCACAACTATGCAGATGCAGGTGATGATGATCGCGGCATGATGTTATTAGAGTGGGGTGGTAAACCAGAATTTAGAACATGGCCTGGACAGCCTGTTTATCGAACTTATAAATTAAGTCAGATCATCGATACTCCAGACAAACTCTTACGTGAAAAGATGCATTGTCGTGTAACTATTGACTTGCCTATTACTTTCGAAGAAGCAAACTTTATCAAAGAACAGTTTATGCCGCAGTACAATCTGCGTGAGCTAATGCTGATTCCAGAAAAGGTTGAAGTAGAATCTAATATAACTCCAATTGATTTAGAATTTGAAAGTGTCGACACTATTGTTATGAATCAAATCAACGCTATCGAAAGCGACACTTACGACAAGAAACTATTATTGGACATCTATAACCAATTATGATAAAGATTAAAAATCTAACTGTAAAAAACTTTATGAGCGTGGGTAATCAAACCCAAGCTATCGATTTTGACCGTGGACAGCTAACCTTGGTCTTAGGTGAAAATCTAGATCTAGGAGGTGATGACTCTGGCGCCCGTAACGGAACAGGCAAAACTACAATCATCAACGGACTGAGCTATGCTATCTACGGTCAAGCCTTAACTAATATCAAACGAGATAATCTGATTAACAAAATCAACAGCAAGGGTATGTTATGTACAGTTACATTTGATAAGGATGGCGTAGAATATCATATCGAAAGAGGTCGTAAACCTAATCTATTAAAGTTTAGTATCAACGGGCAAGAACAAGAACTGCAAGATCTAGACGAAAGCCAAGGCGATTCAAGAGAAACACAGAAGGCTATTGAAGAAGTGTTTGGCATGTCGCATGAGATGTTCAAGCATCTTGTTGCTTTGAATACCTATACCGAACCATTTCTTTCGATGAAAGCTGGTGATCAACGTGCTATTATCGAACAGCTATTAGGTATTACCATACTTTCAGAAAAAGCAGAAGCATTAAAAGAATCCATCAAGATCACAAAAGACAGTATTGCTTCAGAAAACACACGAATCGAAACTGTAAAAGCAAGTAATGAACGCATACAACAGAGCATCGAAGCATTAGAACGCAAACAACGTATGTGGGCTGAACAAAAAGAGACTGCTGTAGAGAATCTTTTAAAAAGCATAGATAGACTCAGCAACATCGATATCGACGAAGAAATTGTTAATCAACGTGCTCTAATTGAGTGGACTAAATCTAAAAAAGAACGTGATAATCTAACATCGCTGATCGCTAAACAGACTGCGGCTTTAGAAAAAGAACAGAAAGTTTTAGTAAAATTAGAAAAAGAATTAGTCAGTATAGCAGATCACAAGTGTCATGCCTGCGGACAAGAAGTACACGACAGCAAACACGAAGAAATGTTGGCATTAAAGGCCACACAGGTCGAAGAAAGCAAAGGTGCTATCAACGAACATCTAGAAGAACTAGCCACTCTCAACGAAGCATTATCGTTGGTAGGCGAATTAAGCGATTGTCCTAAAGTTATCTATGATAATTTAGAACAGGCATTGAATCACAAATCTAGTTTAGATGGGTTAGAAAGAGATTTAACTGTTAAACAAGCAGAAGAAAATCCTTACGACGACCAGATCACCGAACTTAAGAACACCGCAGTACAAGAAATTGACTGGGATTATCTAAATGAAC
>CAZUUI010000283.1:0-2784 GCA_964622955.1 uncultured Chitinophagaceae bacterium
AGCAATGTAAAATCTTTTGGCGACGCACCAAACCCAAACCCTGCGCCAAATCCAAACGTCCAATTTGACTTTGTCTTGAACGAAATATGCATATCGGCTTTGCTATGAACTCCGTATAATGCGGAATTATCGCCCATAGCATATTGTAGCGAAAAACTAGGAGAAAACATTATGATTGCAGGATTTTCAACTTTGGCAGTTTGCTGCGCATTCATAGTAGAATACGAGAAAAAAATCAATAAAATCACGAACCCTTGTTTCATAAAAAGTTGTTTTTTGTAAAATAGAGGGCAATCCCCTATGAATAATGAATTACAAAGATATTGAAATTAAAAAAAATATGTATATTTGTTTTTTCAATTAAATAAATATGCTGAACTTAGAAAAATTCACAAACGAGAACCAAGACCCCATTGCAGTGGAAAAATTGGCAAAAAAACTCAATGATTTAATGACACCCGGCGAAGAGCTAGAGTATATTGCGGTACAAAAAAAACCTGCGGTAAATATTTCTCCAGATGGTGTAGCTATTACCAGTAAGCGATTGATTTTTTGTCGTCAAAAAAACCTGGGACTTTCTATGGATTTTGAGGATTTCTTTTGGAAAAATGTTTTTTCTTGTTCGATGAAAGAAAGCCTTTTGGGTGCTGAATTTTTTGCTAAAACAGTTGATAATAGAGATTTTTCGATAGATTATTTGCCCAAAGCACAAGCGCGCAAACTCTATGCAATAGCTAATGAATATAAAGAAAATGCACGTCAGGAACCACAAACCGTTTCTCCAAAAATTGAAGCAACTAACACTCCAGAACCTCCCATAGCTCCTGTAGTAGAAGAGCAAGACAAAATAGCCGAAACGCTTCAAAAATTGAAGAAACTATACGAAAGTGGACTAATAACTCAACAAGAATTTGAGAATAAGAAAAACGAGATTATAAATAGTTTATAAGAAAAATTAATTAAATTTCTTTGGCAACAAAACCAAAATTCCCGTAGGAAGTACCAAACGTTCTTCATTGGCTAGCTGCATAGCGCCTTTGTAGAGATGGTATACGTGATAGAAAAACAGTCCAATTAGAAATAAAAAATTTCCAAAAGGAAAAAAAATCGTCATACCCACAAAAATCAATAACCCAATACCAATCATAACCTGAAAATTGAAGCAAGAAGCTATAGTGGGGTAATAATCTTCATTATCCTTATATCTCCACAAAAAGAAAAGGGACGGTAAAATGAAAAACAACATTGATGCGCACATCATTACTATAAGTGGGCGAGGTGCGGTTGGGGTTTTTTGATAATTTTGGAAAAATGCTTGTTCTATAGGACTTGAAATGGATTGATTATCTATTGTGGGGGATTCCAGGTTCGACATCAATTTTTTTTTTAATCCAATGCTGGTCAAATCCATTCCACCAAATGTACCGCTGCTCATCATAAGGAACACTGGATTGTCTATATGAATGGATTCAAAGTAATTTTCCAAGTCTTCTTTTTGGGTAAAATACTCAATGTTGGGATTGCCAAAAGCTGAAACAATTTCTTCTTTTGAAAAAATTTGATTTCCTTTTTTTTCTACAACTTCCTTGTCTATAAATACCACTGCGTGTTTTGTGTCTCCAAAAGCACCGTGGTATTGTGGAAGAAAGGATGCTGTGAGCGTACTGTAGGTATGCATTTCATAGCAGGCTATCAAGGTTTTTGAAGGATATTTTTCCGAAACGGCTTTTACCGTTGCGGTCAATTTGCTGGGCGAATGTGCAAAATCTTTAAAAACGATTCGGGTTGGCTCGTCAACTAATTTTTCGAGTCTGCGACCTGCTCCTGTAAAGGATTGCATGGCAGTATAGAACATAGATTCACTCATGCCTAAGGACACACAGATATTTTTGGCTGCTTCTAAATTTTCCATATTATGCTTCCCAAAGAAATCAAAGGAATACGTAGCCTCGTCTTTTTTAAGGATAAACTTATCTTCTTGGGCTGTATATTCGCCACTTTGATATGGTATTAGGGAAATATCATTGCGAATGCCATTAATGGTTTCAGCTATTTTAGGCGTATTGTAGTAGAAAAGTGTAGCGCCTGATTCTAGGCTTTTTACAAGCTTTTGAAATTGTTCAAAATAAATAGCCTCCGTCTTAAAAACATTGACATGATCCCATTCTATACCGCTTAAAACGGCTAAATTCCCTTTATAATAGATAAATTTTGGTTCTTTGGTAAGGCTACTGGCTAGATATTCGTCGCCTTCTAAAATAATAATAGGAGCGTCTGAAATTTTGACACTGTGTTCAAATCCTTTGACACTACTTCCCACAAGGTAGTCAAAATCCATATTTTGATGACGAAGCGCATGCATTATCATCGAAGTAATTGTTGTTTTCCCATGGCTACCCGCTACTACTACTCTCGTTTTTTCTTTGGATTGTTCATAAATATATTCAGGGAAAGAATAGACTTTGATGCCCAATTCCATTGCTTTTGTCAGTTCGATATTGTCAAATTTTGCATGCATTCCCAAGACAACTACTTCTATATCGGAAGTAATATTTTCGGCAAAAAAACCAATCTTTGCCGGTAAAATGCCTTCTTTTTCGAGGTTGGATTTTGCAGGGTCGTTGATGACATCATCCGATCCCGAAACCTGATGTCCTTTTTTTGAAAGCGTAATGGCTAATTGATGCATAATAGCACCGCCGATGGCTATAAAATGTATTCGCATACGAGTGAAAAATTTCTAATTTACAAAAGTAGCTAATATAAAATTGAAAGAATGATATT
>CAZUUI010000284.1:0-2783 GCA_964622955.1 uncultured Chitinophagaceae bacterium
CAACGCATTCGTACTTTCCATATTCGATAGCACTACGAGTTGTTCTAGGGTTGCGCTATCTCTTATGTTTCCTTTTTCACTGGGGTTTTCATCTCGCCATTGTTTGGCGGTTTTCCCAAAAAGGGCTACATTCAGCACATTAGCTTCATTGGCATATATAATGGAGGATTGTTTTTTATCAATTTCAGCAGGAATTAAATTTTCTTTTATAGCATCAGTATGGATAAGATAATTTACCTTAGAGAGGTAGCGTTGGTAGTTCCATTCTAGTTTCAATTTATTTCTCTAAAATATAATTATTTAGGTGTAGTTAGTTTTTTTCATTTAAACTTATTACAAGTATTAAAAAATGGCAGCCCAAATAATACAAAATTGAAAGCTACAAAAAAAGACAAACTATTCTTCAATATTGTTTTTAAAATTTTCCCATCTTTTTGATAAATAAGCGTTGTTTTCTATTCTATCGTTGAATTGATTCAAAAGTTGATGTTTTTTTATAAATTCAAAAAAAGAAATAGTCATTTTGTGCAAAGAATCGTCTAAGGCAGTTGTCATATAGACTTTTTTACCAAAATCAATGCCTCTCAAAATATATGTCAATTGAAGTTCGGCTTCCATTTCTGGATTGGGATACCATTTCGAAAATTCTCTCAAAACGGCCTTTGCTTTTGCTATTTTGGCTCTATAGCCTCTTTTGGGAAAGATATAATCCGAAACTTTGGTTTTGTATTTATCCAATAATTTTTCTTCGTCTGGATTTTGAAAATACTCTAGGTAGTCTTTATTTTCTTTACTCTTTGAGTATAAGTCTAATATGATAGATTCCAAGGCGCTTTTATCAAAATGCTGAAGCTCTTTTTTGAGGCTGGATAAGGACATAATTAACGCAAAGTAATTTTATTTCGGCCTAATTTTAATTGACCATTTTCTTCCAATTGTTTTAGAAGTCTTGAAACTACCACACGAGCAGTCCCCAATTCATTGGCTAGTTGTTCGTGCGATACATTCAATATCATTTTTCCCGAAACTTCTCTTTTTTTGTTGAGAAGCATCCAAAGTCGTTCATCTACTTTTTTGAATGAGATAGCATCAATGATTTCGAGTAATTCTTCAAAACGTTTGTGATACAATTGAAAAATATATTCCAACCACTGCGGATATTCTTTCATAAAAAGCGAAAATTTATCAATTGGCAAGAATAGAATTTCGGCATCTTCTTCTACACTGGCTTTGATTCTACAGTTTTCATTATGAAGTCCGCCCAAAAAAGACATTACACAACTTTCGCCCGCTTGTATATAGTATAGCAATATTTCTCTGCCATCTTCTTCGGTTCTAAAAATGGACAAAACCCCTTTTGCTATGATAGGTATCGCATTGATACGAGAATTTTCATTCATTATTACATCGCCTGCTTTGTAGCTTTTGACAATGCTATTTTGATACAACTTCTCTTTCAAACTTGCACTAATCTGCAAATCCAAAGCGGTTTTGGGTTGATGCATATTGCTATTTTTTCAATAATTTTTGATAATCTGCAGGTGCTTTTATCATTTTGATAGCTGCTTTGTTATCTTCGTCGTGCGTAAAACCTCGTTCTATTTGGTCTCTTCGGGTATAATATCTTCGGATAATTTCACCTTCTATCAAATCCGTAATATCTTTTTTGTTCAACTGCAATTGTTGATTTTTTGATTCCTTGATTTTTTGACTCAATGCTTCGAATTGTGGTTTTAAAATTTCAAAACTTTTTTCATCTTCAGCTTTTGCTTTTAGTGCTTTTAATGGTTTTTCCAAATCCGAATCGTATTCAAATTTCTTGCTTTGAATGAATTTTGTGAATTTTTCAAAATCAGCATCGGTGAAATTATATTGAGTTGCATTGGCCGGTTTTGGATTTTTGAGTACATAGTCATTTGCAAACTCCGCTATCAAACCTTTTGTAATTAAAGCAACTGTAATATCGTGGTAATATTCTTTTTTTGTTTTAATATCGGGGTCAATGCCACCGCCATCGTATACCACACGGCCTCCTTTGGTTTTGAACGCTACTTTTAATGAATCAGGGATTTTCTTTACACTACCATCTGGATTTTTTTCAGCATAATTTATCGCTTGAATGCATCTTCCCGAAGGAATATAATATTTGGAAGTAGTCACTTTTAATTGTGTATTGTATGGAAGCGGACGTGTTTGTTGTACCAATCCTTTTCCAAATGTTTTTCCACCTACAATTACACCTCTATCATAGTCCTGTATAGCTCCCGATACAATTTCTGATGCCGATGCCGATGCGCCATTGGTAAGAATAACCAAAGGAATTTTGTTATCCTCTGCGCGTTGTTGAGTTCTATAGGTTTTGTTCCATTCTGCAATTTTTCCTTTTGTACTTACAATTTCCACATCTTGATCCAAAAATACATTGCTCAAATTCACCGCTTCGTGCAATAAACCACCTGGATTGCTTCTCAAATCCAAAATGACACCTTCTAAATTATGATCTTTTTTCAATTTTTTCAATTCTTCACGCACTTCATTTCCTGCATTGTCCGTAAAGCTATTCAGGGTAATATAACCAATATTGGGTGAAGCCAAACCTGCATAAGGGATACTTTTAAGTTTGATTTCTTGTCTCAAAATCTCAAAATCCATTTTTTTCTCTGTTCCATCGGCTTGCATACGCATAATAGTAACTTTTACCTTGGTTCCAGCGGTTCCTTTTAGCAATTTGCTTACATCAGCCGTAGCTTTACCTTTCATTGATTTACCATCAATTTCCGTAA
>CAZUUI010000285.1:0-2772 GCA_964622955.1 uncultured Chitinophagaceae bacterium
TTTTGTTTTTCTGCTTGCGTTTTAGATGTCTTATGCTTTTTATGAAATCAAGCGTAGTCCTGTCGAGCTAGTCTAATTATTAATCTTTAAATTTGAATATGTATTTCTCAGATAGGTTTTCAATTTTGTGACTTATAACTTTGCCATCAGATTCTTCGTATGCCTGATACTGCCCATCACCATAAACTAAGGAATAACAGACACTACTTTTAATTTTTTCGTGATTTTCCTGACCATATATTGCGAGCTTCATATCAATTACATACTCAAATTGTCTGTCTGGTAGCGGTGTTGTATCAAAATATCTTCCACTCCGATCAGCATTCCAAAAGTGTTGATTAATAACAGTGATTTTATTTTTTTCATCAAACTTCCAAACTAACCATCCGCTAACTACGCTGATCCCATTTGGCTCGTCAATATTATTAATCGCATTTTTAAAACAGTCGTTAGAAATACCGCCACCAATATTTTCAACAAACACCTGTTTAATTGGATATGGTGAATAAATCTGTCGATTTTTAATTAAATCTTTTGTGGCTTTAAACATAGTTTTATGAATTAGCGTTTTACACACATCGGATACCAACCTAATTTATCAACTTTAGTATAGATAATAGCTTTGTGTATGTTCTCTCACTTCAGTACAAACTACTAGCTGCCTCTTTATAGAGCGTAGTGTTTCTTTTACTCTGACCGTGCTGGATTTTTATTTTTTAACTAAGCTGTCTATTGTTTAAAATTACAAAAAAATGAAGCTATCCAGTTGTGCTTTCATTACTTGAGCAGTACAAAAAGCCCACCGTAGTGGGCTATATTTTTTGAATATTTAATTTAGAACTTAAAGACGGTCTGTACGTTATAGAACTTAACTGATGATTCGCCAGTTCTGATTTTGTCGCCAACCTTGTCAATATACATATATTCAGCTCTTAAGGCGACTTTTTTACTTAGATCATACTCATAGCCTAACCCAATAACTGGGACTGTACTTGTATCTTTATAAGACAGACTTGTGCCAGCACTAACACTATTTCCGTTGATAGTGCCAGAGCCTGATATTACGATGTCGTTTTTTACAGTAACTCTTGCCAAACCTAAGCGACCGTATATTCTCGACTCTTTATTGAGATCGTATCCATATTTTGCTGAAACTGAATATCCATCAGCAGAAATTTTTTGGTTAGCAGAAATAGAGCCATTCCAGGTATCTCCATTAATGACCGCATTTGATGCTGTCAATGTTTGATTCGCAGTAAATCCACTGAAATCTAAATAGGTAATTTCGGCAGCTAGATTTTTATCAATATTAAAGCCAATGCCTCCAAAAATGCCTCTGCCAGATGTATCAGCACCTTGTGTATAACTTAAGCTACCAGAAGAAACTGAGTAACCTGATACATCACTTTTAACTTTACCGACACCGTAACCTATTACACCGTACATAGAGCCAGCTTCTTGTGCTAACACAGATGTTGTTGTAACCAAGCCAATAACTGCTGTAATTAATAATTTCCTCATTTAACCTCTCCTTTTTTAACTATAACTACTAATGATTATTATAACTAAAATTTATAATTTACTAGGCTAATTCATTTGCTTTCAGCATAGGCGTTAGTTTGCTGTAGTGTCTTTCTATCATTCCTACGCTAGTACCCATCTGCCTTGCTAGCGTGTGTATATCAACACCCTTAGCCAATGCCTGTGTAGCGTAGGTATGTCGCAGACTGTACAGCGTTCTATTTCTACCGCTGACATCTGTACGTAAATGACTGCGTATCATTAAATTTCTGAATATGTTTTCCATATTACTCAACTGTGTGTTGTCAGGTAGTACAAAAACCAGTCTATCTAGTCGTGCTTCTATAAGTGTGTTGAGATTTTTGTAATCCAACTTCTGCCACCTAATCAAGCCTTCTAATACCTCTATGACTTCTCGCTTAGCGATCAGATAACGAGGTCCTGTTTTTCCACTAACCCATATACGCAAATACTTTTTATTTCCTACCCAATGCCACTGTAAGTTTTTCCACCTCACTCGTAGTGCTTCAGTACCGTGCCTAACACCTGTGTGTAATAAGAACTTCACGTAAGCACCGCAGAGTATTCTCATTTTTAGCGTGTGCTCTGTATAGCTACTCTTTTGCCAAGTTTCTAAGTAGCCTAATAAATCTCTCACTTCCTCATCCGTAAAAGCAGGGCGAGCGATACTCTTTTCACCCTTACTGTCTAACTGTGGAACAGTATGATTGCCTGCGATGTAGCCACGCTCTCTGGCTAAGTTAATAACACGGTTATAGGCACTACTGTGATTGAGCTTGGTGCTCGCCTTAGGTACCTTTCCCATTTCACCAGTTCGCCATTGTTCAAAGTCTGCGACTAGTTCTGTAGTGATATCTTTAATTTCGTATTTGCCGAAGAAGGGGATTAGATATTTGTTAATCGCAAATTCGTAATCTCTATAGGCTGTCTTTGCCACACCTGCGTTGAGCTGACTACGCATATTGGTTAATTCATCTAGTGCCACCTGTTTAAATGTCTTTGTGCTTAGCGACAAACCAACACTGATTTTGATTTGTGCTGTTTCGTAGATAGATATTGCCTGTATCTTCGCCTGTTCTATAGCGTCCGTATTCGTTGAAGCACTATGCCATTTGCCATTCGCTAACTTAAAGCGACATTGCCACTGTGATGAATTAGCACGCTTATAGACAATGAGTTTGTCATTCATTAACTTAATGACAGCATCATCTTTTACTTCTGCGTTTGAAA
>CAZUUI010000286.1:0-1270 GCA_964622955.1 uncultured Chitinophagaceae bacterium
TCATACAATCAATTTATTTCAATCTTACTTACAAAAAATTGACTATTTTTTTGTACCTTTGCGCTCCCAAAAAAATAAATACATTTTAATATGATTTCTGTTTCTAATTTAAGTTTGCAATTTGATAAAAGAGTGCTTTTTGACGATGTAAATCTCACATTTTCAAAAGGAAATTGCTATGGTGTGATTGGCGCTAATGGTGCGGGTAAATCTACTTTTGTCAAAATCTTAAGTGGTGAAATTGATCCCACAAAAGGCAAAATTGAAATTACACCCGGCGAGCGTTTATCTGTATTGAAACAAAATCATGCGGCATTTGATAATTTTACCGTATTGAACACGGTAATGATGGGAAATCAGGTTCTTTGGAAAATCATGCAAGACAAAGATGCCTTGTATGCAAAAGAAGATTTCTCCGATGAAGATGGGATCAAAGCGGCAGAATTGGAAGGCGAATTTGCCGAAATGGACGGATGGATGGCGGAGAGCAATGCGGCTGAGCTATTGAGCAACTTGGGTGTGAAAGAAGAGTGGCATTATAGCCAAATGAGCGAATTGGAGGCAAATCAAAAAGTGAGAGTCCTTTTGGCGCAGGCTTTATTTGGAAATCCCGATATATTGATAATGGATGAGCCTACCAATGATTTGGATGTGAAAACGATTTCTTGGCTTGAGAATTTCTTAGCCGATTTTGAAAATACGGTTATCGTTGTATCACACGACCGTCACTTTTTAGATATGGTTTGTACGCACGTGTGCGATATCGATTTTAAGAAAATATCTATTTTTACAGGAAACTATTCATTCTGGTATCAAGCCAGCCAGTTAGCTTCAAGACAACGTGCCGATAAAAACAAAAAAGCAGAACAGAAAAAAGAAGAGTTGTTGGATTTTATCCGCCGATTTTCTGCCAATGCTTCTAAATCGCGTCAAGCAACTTCTCGTAAAAAAGCGTTGGAAAAATTGAATATTGAAGAAATTCAACCGAGTAGTAGACGTTATCCAGGTATCATATTTCAGCAAGAGCGTGAAGCTGGAAATCAAGTGATAGAAATGTCAAAATTGCAATCTTCAAGTGAAGAGAAATTATTGTTCTCAAATATTGAATTTCAAGTGAATAAAGGCGATAAGATTGCATTGATTTCCGACGATAGTTTGGCGGTAAAACATTTTTATGAAATATTAGCTGGCGAGCGAACGCCAGAGAAAGGTGAGTTCAAATGGGGGCAAACCATCAAACACGCCTATTTGCCATCCAATAATGATAAAA
>CAZUUI010000286.1:1280-2752 GCA_964622955.1 uncultured Chitinophagaceae bacterium
TAGATTGGTTGCGTCAATACAGCACCGATACGGATGAAAATTATATTAGAGGATTTCTTGGCAAAATGTTGTTTAGTGGCGAAGATGTTTTCAAAAAATCTAGCGTACTCTCTGGAGGTGAAAAAGTACGTTGTATGCTCAGCCGAATGATGATGGCTAGTGCCAATGTTTTATTGATGGAAGAACCTACAGGACACTTAGATTTGGAAAGTATTACGGCGCTCAACGAAAGTTTGATAGACTTCAAAGGAACGGTAATATTTACGTCTCAGGATCACCAATTTACACAAACAATTGCCAATAGAATCGTAGAAATTACGCCTAAAGGGGTTATTGACAAAATGATGACGTATGATGAATATTTGGAAGATGCCAGTGTTCAAGAATTGCGTATGCAGATGTATAAATAATCCTTTCTAAGGACTTCTAACTTTTTTTTACTTTTTACTAAATCTCATACGATTGAAATTTTCTGATATTATACTTTTTGAAGACAATCATTTATTGATTTTGAACAAGCCCGCTGGAATGCTTGTCCAAAAAGACAAAGAAGGCAATGAAGAAACGTTAGAGGATTTAGCTAAAAAATACATTAAAATCAAAGAAAATAAAGAGGGAAATGTCTATTTAGGCATTCCACATCGCATTGATCGTCCTACCAGTGGTATTGTTATTTTTTGTAAATCTAGCAAAGCCTTGGTTCGTGTCAATCAAATGTTTCAAGATAAAAAAATTAAGAAAACCTATTGGGCAGTAATTCCAATAGGCAAATTAATCGAAAAAGGACATTGGACACATTATTTGAAACGAAGTGAAAAACAAAATAAATCTTTTGTGTCCGAAAAGCCCAATGAAGAATACAAAAAAGCCGAATTGAGATACAAGATTATCTCAAAAAGTGAGCGCTATCAAATGGTGGAAGTGGAGCTTTTGACAGGAAGGCATCATCAAATTCGCGCGCAATTCTCCCATATGGGATTTCCGCTCAAAGGCGATGTAAAATATGGCGCAAAAAGAAATAATGAGGACAATAGTATCGATTTGCATTCAAGATATGTAGTGTTTTCGCATCCTGTAACGAAGGAAGATATTCGCTTGACAGCACCTATTCGTCAAGACAGTCTGTGGAAATTTTTTGAGAAGAATTTGAAATAAGTTTTTTTAAAAATCAGTCATTCATTATCTTTGCAAAAAAAAGATATGATACAGATAATCAAAAATATTTTAGCGGTATTAGCCGGATTAGTCATTGGCGCTTGTGTCAATTTGGGTATTCTAATACTCTTTATGAAATTGATTCCACCTCCAATAGGAGTTGATATTACCACCGAGGCAGGGTTGAAAGCAGCAATGCCACTTTTTCAGCCTCAAAATTTTATAGGGCCTTTTCTAGCACACGCTTTAGGAACGTTTGTAGGGGCATTTATTGTAGCCGCTATTACCCAAAATTTGAGATTGAGTTTAATTATTGG
>CAZUUI010000287.1:0-2740 GCA_964622955.1 uncultured Chitinophagaceae bacterium
TAAATTTTCCAACTTTCTTTTTCAAAAACAATTCTAGCCCGAACGCACGTCCATTTCCATATACCAAGTCCTTTTCCACGGTTTCGTTGGCACGCAATTGGGTTCCTGTTTTATAATCTATTTGATTTTGCATCCATTTGAAATAGGTCTCTACAGATGCTTCAAACATATTATCCAAAAAATTGAAAAAATAACCCGCAGAAACTTGGTCTGAAATTTCTGGTCTTACATTATTGGTAGTCAAAATCCAACGATCGGTAGGTCTTGAAGCCGAAGTATTGCTCAATAAGTGTAGATTTTGGGCATTTCGAGAATACGCAAATTTCACAGCGCTATTTTCATTGAAGCTATAATTACCCGAAAATCTTGGCTCGAGATTTAAATACGTTTTTCCAAACGCCATATTTCCCAATTTTGTAGTATCAATCGCATTTCCATTGGCATCAAATTGATACAAATTATTTGGACCTGCTACAGAAAATGCAGATATACGCATTCCATAATTCAACGATAATTTGCTTGTAACTTTTTGTTCATTTTGAAAATAAATTGCATTTTCCAAACCATTGCTTCTACTCAAGCTATTTCCCGCTATAATTTCATTGGAGCTACTTACATCTCCTGGTTTTACATTATGCCAAATACCTAAGTATCAAAATTACAATCGATTCTAATCATTTAAAAAATAATAAAAATCATGCTTAATACTATAATCATTCAAAATAGATTTTACATATAAATCAAAGTCATTGAAATTTAAAGTAACCGTGTAATTGAAATTATTGTAAATCAAAGAAGTATTTGAAAATAATTTATCATTAAAAATATGATTCCATCTGCCAGTAAAGGTAGTATTGCCATAGGTAATACCAAATAAATTGCTAAATCCAAACTTATCTTGTCCAAAATATCCCGACAAAAACACTCTATTTTTTTCATCAAATTTGTAATTTGCTTTTGCATTGAGGTCATAGAAATATAAGGTACTACTTTTGGCTACACTGTCATTGGACAACGCTAAGAAGGCATCGGCATAAGTTCTACGACCACTTACAAAAAAAGAACCTTTCTCTTTTTTTACCAAAGGACCTTCGGCAAATAATCTTGATGCTATCAATCCAATACCACCACCAAAATTATATTCTTTATTGTTTCCTTCTTTCATTTTTATATCCACAACAGAAGATAATCTTCCCCCAAATTCTGCAGGCATATTACCTTTATACAACGTCAAATCTTTTAGTGCATCGCTATTGAATGTAGAGAAAAAACCCAATAAATGCGAGGCATTGTATACGGGTGCTTCGTCTAATAAAATTAGATTTTGATCGGTATTGCCACCCCGAACAATAAACCCTGCTTGACCTTCTTGTGCAGGCATAATTCCCGGCAATAATTGAATGGACTTCAATACATCGCGCTCCCCCAAAATCACTGGAATTTTTTCAATTTCAGCCAAATCTACTTGTACTTTGCTCACTTGAACGTTGCTTACATTTTGTTCGCGTTTTTTTGCAGATACAACTATTTCCTTAACTTGACGGCCCTTTTGTGACAAAGAAATATTAAGTTTTGTATTTTGTGATACTGTCAATGCTATTTTTTCTTCATCATATCCAATATAGCGCGCTTTGATAGTATGCGTTCCCGCTGGCACTTGAATACTATAGTATCCATACGCATTGGTAGATACGCCAATATTAGGTAAATTTTCGACCGAAACGATAGCGCCCAATATAGTTTCGCCATTTTTCTTATCCGTTACAACTCCACTCACCGTAAAATATTGGGAAAAAAGATTAAAACTAATGGAAAGGGTTAAAAACAGTATGATTTTTCTCACAGAAGATATTATTTAGTATGCAAAAATACAGTAAAATCAACAAAAGACTACTTAAATAAAATTAATATTTTCAAAACGTCAAAATTTGGCTCATAATATTTGTAATATTGTCACATAATTCGTTTTATTTCCAAAAAAAAATGTATAATTGCAAAAATAAATAACCGTATGAACCAATCCATCAACTGCCCTAATTGTGGCTTTCATATTGATATAGAGGAAATTTTGAAACATCAAATGGAAGAACAGATGCAGGCCGAATTTCAAAAAAAGATACAAGAAGAATTGGGAAAAATGAACTCCGAAAAAGAGCGCATTCAAAAAGAAAAAATGGATTTGGAAAAATTAAAAGAAACAGAACACGAAAGATTGCGGTTGAAACTGGAAGAAGAACGTCGTAAAATAGCCGAAGCAGAAGAAAAAAAGGCAAAAGAAGCAGCAGCCAATTTATTAAATCAAATCAATGAAAAACTTCAAAAATCGGAAGTAGAGATTTTGACCCTTCGTCAAAAAGAACTGGAACTCAAAAATAATGAAGAACGCCTAAAACAGCAATATGAGTTTGAGATGAAGAAAATACTCTTTGAAGAACAACAAAGTATAGAAAATAAAGTAAGACAAGAAGAACAAGAAAAAATAAAACTCCAACAAATGGAGTGGGAAAAAAAGCTAAAAGACCAAATGAACCTAGTAGAAGAAATGCAACGAAAAGCCCAACAAGGAAGTATGCAGCTTCAAGGCGAAGTATTGGAGTTGGCTATAGAAGAAATGCTCAAAAAAACCTTTCCTTTTGATGAAATCATAGAAGTACAAAAAGGCGTACGTGGTGCTGATATTATCCAAAAAGTTAGAAACAATCAATCAAAAGAACGTGGTTCAATCATCTACGAAACCAAA
>CAZUUI010000288.1:0-2730 GCA_964622955.1 uncultured Chitinophagaceae bacterium
AACGGTGCTTTACCGTAGCTATACACTTTTGAGTGTCTATATGTCTTACGCGTACCCCTGCTATAAAAGCAGAAGGTAGCTTGAACAATAAAAAAACATTCAAACTACCTGCTGTAAATTTCATACTAAATATTTTTTAATTTAATTTTTTCATTGCAATACCCAATGCAACTTTTTGCAATTCCAAAGGGGAGTTATTTTCTTTATGAACATCAACCAATGCATTTTTAATAATAGATGAGACATCTTCAAAAATAGCATCTTCGGTGAGGGCTACATTGGGTTGCATCAAATATGCAAAAACACGCGCCATTCCACAATTGGCTATAAAATCGGGAACTACACTACATTTTGTATCGGCATATTGAGCCAATTCGCCATAGAATACCTCTTCATCTTTGAAAGGAACATTGGCACCACAGCTCATTGTTTCAAGACCTGCAGCCAACATTCTATCCAATTGTTCTTTTGTTACTATTTTAGAAGCTGCCGCAGGTATAAATATATCTGCTTTTACATCCCAAATTCTATTTTGAGTTTCTTCTACAGATAATAAATTAGCGTGCGTCAAAGCATTTCCTTCTCTATTTGCCAATAAATCTTTTATTTCCTCTACTCCTATTCCCTCTTCAAAAATCAATCCACCGTCTTTATCTACTATTCCTACAATTTTAACTCCTTGTTGAGCCAAATAATACGCAGCGGCTCCTGCAACATTTCCCCATCCTTGAATAATGGCTCTTTTTCCTGCTGTATTTGTATTTTTATAAATAGAATAAAAATGTTTTACAGCTTCTGATACACCGTATCCTGTAATCAAATCCGCTACTAATTGTTTTCTATTGGAAAAAGGATTGTATTTTGCTGATTTTACTTCCAACTCTACACCTTCTTGCAATTGTTTGATTTGAAGGGCTTTTTGTGCAGGATCGGGATTAAAGTGCCCCACAACAATACCTTCTTGTGGGTGTCCTAGTCCATATTTTTCGGTAATTGGAATTACATCTTTTACCTCATCTACATTCATATCGCCACCTGTGCCATAGTAATTTTTGAGCATAGGCACTACTCGTTTGTACCATTTGTTCAGGACCAATTCTTTTCTTGGGTCTTTTGGGTCAAAATTGATACCTGATTTAGCGCCTCCAATTTGAGGACCTGCTACGGTAAACTTGATTTCCATTGTTTTGGCTAGCGAAAGTACTTCATCTTTTGTACATCCCAATCGCATACGAGTACCGCCACCTGCTGCGCCACCACGTAGCGAGTTGATTACGACCCAACCTTCAGCACCTGTTTCTTCATCTTTCCATTCAAAAACAATTTCGGGTTGTTTTTCTTTATATTTTTTTAATTGCTCTATCATCTTTATTTCAAAAAATTATTCAACACTTACCAATATTGGCATTAACAACATTAATGTACTTTCATTTTCTTCTTCATTTACTGGGAAAATCAATCCCGCTCTTGAAGGGGTAGACATTTCAAAAGTAATATCTTCGGTATGAATTGTTTGAAGAATTTCGCCAAGATATTTAGAACTAAATCCAATAGTCATATCGTCGCCAATATAGCTGATAGGTTGTTCTTCATTTCCACCACTCGCAAAGTCCAAATCCAAGGCAGAAGCAATTAATTTGCTTCCTTCAATTTTGAAAGAAACTTGATGTGTCGTTTGATTGGTAAGAGGTGCCAATCTTCTCAAGGTATTGAGCAATCCTTCCCTTCCTACTGTCATTTTATTGGGATTGTCAGGAGGAATTACATTGTTATATTCAGGGAAATTGGCATCGATAAGTCTACAGATAATGTATAAATTTCCAAACTTAAACGCGCAATTGGTTTTGTTAAATGTCAATTCTACATCGCCCGAAACACTTGACAACAATGATTTTAACTGACCTAATACTTTTTTAGGCAAAATAAAACTAAAGGTGTTATCGGTTTTTACATCTCTACGTGTATATCTTACTAATTTTTGAGCATCGGTTGCTACCAAAGTTGCGCTATCTTGATCAAATTGACAGAACAAACCTGTCATCGCTTTTCGTTGTTCGTCATTTCCAATCGCAAACGAGGTGGTATTGATAGCCTTCAAAAGTGCATCGGCACTAACCAATACACTATTGGTATCGGCTATTTCAGGGATTTTTGGAAATTCATTTGCATCAAAACCCGCCAATTTATATTTACCATTACTGGAGTTGAATTCGATAGATTTTTCATCTTCGTTCATATTAATCAAAAGCGGTTGCTCTGGCATAAACTTCAATGTTTCAAGCATTTTTTTTGCGGGAATAGCCATTGAACCTTCTTCATCGCTGTCTACTTCTATTTCTATTTTCATAGAGTTTTCAATATCTGAAGAGATAGCTGTCAACTTGCCTTTTTCAAGTTTTAGCAAACTATTATCCAATATAGAAATGATATTATTGGTTCCGATAAGTCCTGAGATTTTGCTCAAGCCATCGTATAATGTTTTTGAAGATACTGTAAATTTCATTTTATCTTATTTTTAATTCAATCTGCAAATATATGATTTTCTTGTCTTATTATGCAAGCTTTTTTTAGAGTTCTTTGTATTTATCCCAAATTTCAAGAAAGTCGTTTTGCTTTGACAAAAAAGAGCAAACTGGGAGTTAGATTTGAGATACTATGAGATCACAGATAAATTTTTCATAGTTGACTAGCTGTTCGAGAAAAATTTTCCGAGATGCTGTAAGTCCCGAG
>CAZUUI010000289.1:0-2727 GCA_964622955.1 uncultured Chitinophagaceae bacterium
GGACATGGTGGCCCAGTCCGATTCCCGAAATAGCCCCTGCAGCTAGGGCGATATAGTTTTTGAAAATTCCGGCTAATTCAATTCCTTTGATATCATAGCTGCCAAAAACCTGAAAACGCTCGTTGTGAAGCACTTGCGTTCCTATTTGTATCACTTCCTTGAACTTGCTAGCCACTACGGTAGCGGCTGGCTGGAGGGAGGCTATTTCTTTGGACAAATTAGGCCCCGACATACAGCCTACTCGATACACAGGCGTTTGATTTACAATTAATTCGCTCATTGTAAGAATATCAGAAGGGTATATTTTTTCTTCGGGATTGTCTATATCTTTGATCACATCAAATCCTTTGGTGCCGTGTATCAAAATATGATTAGAGGTCAAGAAAGGTTCTATCTCTTGAATTACCGCACGAAAGGCATAGGAAGGCACTACAGGAAATATAATATCGCATTGGTGCGCTATGTGGCTAATGTCATCAGTAGCGGTCACATTGGGATGAATGGCGATTCCACGATGGGATTTTAGCTGATTGATATCGTGCAACGAGGTGTTTTTTCGTGCATAAACCAGCACGTTGTATTTTTCGGCGATAATATTGGCCAAAACCGTCCCAAAACTGCCTACCCCAAGTATTCCGATAGGTTTATTGATATTATATGTATTTTTCAAGTCCGTATCCTTTTAATCTATTGTGATAAAAAAGCAATAATCTGAGGTCTTCGCTATTCAAATTCCCATCCGAATCCAAATAAATGATTTTCTTGGAATTGAGGAGGCTAATATTGTCGATTGCGTGTTGTAAAATAGATTCGATAGATTCCTCAATTTTTTCAGAAATTTTGATTTGTCCATTTGCTTGGAGCGCCAAAATTTGTGCTTTCACTTTTTTCAAAGACTCAATAAATATAGAATAATCTATGGTTCTGTCTTCTTTGGGAAGGAGGAGCAACTCAAATAGATTGAGATTTTTGTGCTTGCGTTGTGTAAGCTCAAACATTACAAAAGACACAATATTCGAACTCAACACAGTATTATTTTCATAGTAACTGGCTATAATTTTATCGCCTAGGATTTTTGTGTATTCAAAATTTCGTTGCTCATCGAAAACTATTTTATTTTCAATTTCAAAATATCCTTTGATATCAAATATACTTCCATTGGGGCTAATACTTTCGCCCTTATGATTTACCTGATGACCTATCACATCCATTGGCTTGCCAAATGAAACAATAAGCTCCGAATTGGAACTCATCAATTGTTTAAAGGTTCTCAAAAGCTTGTAGGTAGTAGAATATTCAAAATTTTCGGAAACATATTTTTCTTTTCCCAGCTCTTTCAAATGCTGATTGATAAGCGAAGTAGCTTCAATATTAAAATGATAATTCAATACAGCGGGAATAACAAAAATCTTTTTGCCATTGTTCAAAAAATTGTTCTGCTGAGCTTCTACAGCTGTACTCAAGAGACCTAGTTTCAACTTATTTTCTATCGAACCACTTCTGCTTCGCGTTCCACCGGGGTAAAAAAGACTTGGTGTATTACGTTGGATAGCGGTTTGAGAGTAGTTTTTAAGTATTTCTAGATAAATTTTATTTTTCTTTCTTCTATCAATTTTGTAGGCTCCTAAGTTGCCCATTAAGTATGACAAAGGCTGTGTTCCAAATAAATTGACCCCTGCACCATAAGTAACCGCTTCTAACCCTATAGCATTGAGTGCCCAACCAATAATAGGGGAATCTACATTGCTACAATGAGTTGGAACCACAATAATACTTCCAATTTTGGACAACTCTCTTATTAAGTCAAAATCGCCCGTAATTTTGAACTTGTCGTAAAACGGTTTTTTCAAGCTCCAAAATGTTTTTTGGCTATTACTGACCTTACTTTTCAGGAAAAACGAAAAAATAAAAGGCAAAACCTTTTGTACCGAAGCAAAAACAGAAGGATTGAAATTTCCCACTATTTCATACGCATATCGATAGAGAATTTTTTTCAATACCGAATGAATGTTTTTACCTTCTTCCTGCTCCCAATTTTTATTTTTTTTAATTTTGATGAGCGCACCTTTTATATTATTCCAAAAATCCTTGTCATCTTTTGGGTCGGACTTCCATCTGCTAGTAGAAAGGCGAATACGCTCTTGATACAAGGCGCTTGCTAGCTCTTCATACAATGCTTTATTTGTGGGATATTGCGATTTTATTTTATCAATCACCGATTCTACCACTTCATTCAAAAACTCATCTTTGTGAAGCGATAATTGATATAAGCCCCATTTATAGACATCTTGTTCTACATAAGGCAGTGGCAACAAAGCATTTTTATTTTCTACTTTCAATTAAAATAATAGTTAGCCTGCAAATATAAGTATATTAGCCAAAATAATGAAAGAAACTTAAAATTAGAAAAGTTTTTAAAACAATAGAATCTAACATCTATAGTCTAATATTTATAGTCTAATATCTAAAGTCTAATATCTAAAGTCTATTATCTAATAAAATTTACAACATTCCCTCTTTTATCTTATCTACAATTGTAGGGTCGATTAGAGTTGTAGTATCGCCAAGATTTGAAGTATCGCCTTCAGCTACTTTTCTCAAAATTCTTCGCATAATTTTGCCACTACGAGTTTTTGGCAATCCAGGTACAAATTGAATTTTATCAGGCTTCGCAATTGGGCCAATTACTTTTACAACTGTTTCGATAATTGATTTACGGATATCATC
>CAZUUI010000290.1:0-2709 GCA_964622955.1 uncultured Chitinophagaceae bacterium
CTACCAAAGGATTGACGGCTGTCACGGGAGTTTTGGATAATAAAAAAGCGATGTGTCTTCTACGAAGAACGCTTTTTGGTATTTCAAGAAATGATATACCCGCATTTTCGGGGAAGAATATCTCCGATGCTATCGATGAGTTGCTTACAGCTTCTCCTGCGCCCAATCCTCCTCTCAATCATTACAATAATACCAAGCCCGACGCTAATGTTCCTTATGGACAAACTTGGGTAAACGCACCATTTGATTTAGATTTGCAAGGCGATCGAATGTTCTCATTCAAAGCGTGGCTAGTTGGCACTATGCTTACCCAAAATCATTCGATCACCGAAAAAATGTGTCTATTTTTTCAAAATTTATTGCCAGTAGAATCCGATGCAGTGAATGACCCACGTATGTTGTATCGAAATTATCAAATGTTGCGACGAAATTGTTTGGGAAATTTCAAAACAATGATAAAAGAAAATACGATTGATATAGCAATGCTACAGTATTTGAATGGTGAAAAAAACAATAAAAATGCACCTGATGAAAATTATGGCAGAGAACTACAAGAACTCTTTACGCTTGGCAAAGGCCCCAATAGCAAATACACCGAAGACGATGTAAAACAAGCCGCAAAAGTACTTACAGGGTATCAAGTAAATAGAAATACACTTACCTATTTTTTTAATAGTACGCTCCACGATACGAGCAATAAAACCTTTTCTTCTTTTTATAATAATTATACCATTACGGGGAAATCTGGTGCACAAGGGGAGCAAGAGCTACAAGAGCTAATTGATATGATTTTTCAACAGCAGGAAGTCGCCAAGCACTTTTGTAGAAAATTATACAAATTCTTTGTGTATTATGATATTGATGCCACCATCGAAACCAATGTGATAGAGCCTTTATCTCAAATTTTTATCAATAATAATTGGGAAATAAAACCTGTCTTGAAAGCACTTTTGATGTCAGAACATTTTTGGGATACAGAGAATTATGGCGCTCACATTAAGAGTCCTTTGGATTTTATGATAGGGTATATGAAAGAAATGGAAATAGCCCTTCCAAGTGCTACAAGTTACGAGACGTATTACAAAGTCCTTTTTGAACCTGCAAAATATGCAGCTTTGCTACGACAAGAAGTCTACAATCCTCCCAGTGTGTCGGGTTGGGAAGCCTATTATCAGTTGCCATTGTATCACGAAAATTGGATAAATACCGATACCATTACCCGTCGAAATCAAATTTCGGCTTATTTGCTCTTTGGATATACCGCCTCGGGATTCAAGATTCAAGCCGATGTAATCGCATTTACAAAGAAATTTTCAAATCCTAGCGACCCCAATATATTGATAGATGAAGCCTTAGCTTTTTTACATACTATTGCGGCTACTGCTCCTTTAAAGGCAAGTCTTAAATCCATTTTGTTATTCAATCAAAGTCAGGATTATTATTGGTCCGATGCTTGGAATGCGCATATCAGCGACCCTACCAATGCCTCAAAGAAAAATACCGTTTCGGGATTATTGACCGCATTTTATAAATATATTTTTGATATGGCTGAATATCAATTGTATTAAATATTTCTAATTTAAAAATTAGTATAATGAAAAGAAGAGAATTTATCAAAAATAGTGGAAAAGCCATCGTTTTAGGGTCTATATTGCCTGGATTTAGCATTTCAGCCTTGGCTGCCAATAATAGTATGAGTAATATGCTCGCAGCAAGTGCCAATTTGAATGACAACGTATTGGTTTTAATTCAATTAAATGGCGGAAATGATGGGCTCAATACCTTGATCCCATTAGATCAATATGGAAATTTGAGTCTATTTAGGAAAAATATATTGATCCCCGAAAATAAATTACTCACTTTAAATGGACAAGGAGGAACTAGGCTTCATCCTTCAATGACTGGAGTCCAAAATTTATTCAATGAAGGAAAAGTTAATTTTATACAAGGAGTAGGCTATCCAAATCAAAATTTTAGCCATTTTAGAAGTACTGATATATGGCTCAGTGGCTCCGATGCCGATAAAGTAGTACCTACAGGCTGGATGGGTCGCTATCTCAATTATGAATTTCCCAATTTCCCCGAAGGATTTCCAAATAATGATATGCCCGACCCACTAGGCATTCAGATAGGCGCTTTTGTTTCACCTGTTTTTCAAGGGCCTATATTCCCTATGGCTATATCAATTTCCAATGATAAAGATTTTTATGATATAGTCAATGGAACCGATACCACCGTTCCCAATAATGCTATTGGCAAAGAATTGGCGTATATCAGAGAGGTAAAAGGGCAAGCACAAAATTTCAATAAAGTAATAAAAGCTGCAGCTGGAAAGGTAACAATGCAAGCGGCCTATCCTACAGGAAACAAATTGGCAGACCAGCTAAAAATTGTAGCCAAACTCATCAAAGGAGGGCTCAAAACCAAAGTATATATGGTGGATTTGGGGGGATTTGACAATCACGCGGGGCAAGTAGACGCATCGGATGTATCCAAAGGTACGCACGCCAATCTACTCAAAACGCTTTCCGATGCCATTCAAGCGTTTCAGAAAGATTTAGAATTTTTGGGAATAGATGACCGTGTCATTGGGATGACGATGAGCGAATTTGGAAGGAGAATAGCCAGCAATGCTAGCCTAGGAACCGACCACGGCTCGGCGCTCCCTATGATGGTTTTTGGGAAAAATGTTAATAGTGGCATCATTGG
>CAZUUI010000291.1:0-2708 GCA_964622955.1 uncultured Chitinophagaceae bacterium
ATGTATAAGAGCTTTTGGGGATAAAAATGTTATACACACAAATTAAACAACAACTAGAACAATACCTTGCCTTGATGGAAGGCGACATCACTATTAAAGTTAGTGCTGGCGACAACACGGAGATGGCAGATCTGGTTAACGAACTGGCTAGCATGTCCTCTAAGATTCGTGTTGAGCAAGCGCAGTTGCCACGCACTCCTAGTTTTCAAATTGGAGAACGTGTGACATTTGCTGGCGTTCCTATGGGACACGAGTTCACCAGCTTAATTATGGCACTATTGCAAGTAAGTGGTCGTAAGCCGAAGGTTGATGACAAGATCATAGATCAAATAAAAAACATCCGCGGTAATTACAATTTTACTACTTATATTAGTTTGAGTTGCCATAACTGTCCAGACGTTGTTCAAGCACTTAACATCATGAGTGTGCTCAACCCTGGCATTAAGCATACTATGGTTGACGGTGCTGCCTTTCAAGATGAAGTAACTGCTAAGAATATTTTAGCTGTTCCTTTTGTAGAACTTAATGGTGAAACATTTGGTAGTGGTCGTATGACGCTAGAAGAAATCCTAGCCAAGATGGGCAGTCAAGCAGATGTTAGCGACATTGACGGTAAAGAGTTTGATGTACTAGTTGTTGGCGGCGGACCTGCTGGTGCTAGTGCCGCAGTATATGCCGCACGTAAAGGTATTCGTACAGGTATTGTTGCTGAACGCTTTGGCGGACAAGTTATGGATACAATGGGTATTGAAAACCTAATTGGTACAAAGTACACAGAAGGTCCTAAGCTGGTAGCAAGTCTTGAAGAACACGTTAAGGAATATAATGTAGATATTATGAATCTACAACGTGCCAAGAGCATTACTAAAAAAGACATGATTGAAGTTGAACTTGAAAGCGGAGCAAAGCTCAAGAGTAAAACTGTAATCATTTCAACAGGTGCTCGTTGGCGTAACCTAGGTGTTCCTGGTGAAGCAGAGTTTAAGAATAAGGGTGTAGCATACTGCCCACATTGTGATGGTCCGTTATTCAAAGGTAAACACGTGGCAGTTATCGGCGGAGGTAACAGTGGTGTCGAAGCCGCTATTGACCTAGCAGGTATTGTCAGCCATGTAACTGTTTTTGAATTCATGCCAACACTAAAAGCAGATCAAGTTCTACAGGATCGCCTAAATAGTTTACCTAATGTAACTGTTCTTTCTAATGTACAAGTTAAAGAAATTACAGGTACAGATAAAGTAAATGGCATTACTTACACAGAAAGAGACACTGGCACAGAAAAGCATGTTGAACTAGCAGGTGTATTTGTTCAAATTGGACTTGTTCCTAACACAGAATTTGTAGATGTGGCCAAGGACCGTTTTGGACAGATTATTGTCAATGGACATAACGACACTAACATTCCTGGTGTGTTTGCCGCAGGCGATTGTACTAATGTTGCCTATAAGCAGATTATTATCAGTATGGGCAGTGGCGCTAATGCTGCACTCGGTGCGTTTGACTATTTGATTCGCAACTAAATAAACTTGGGGAGTAACCAGCCAACAGGTGTTGGCCTTAGGTATCGTCAACACGGCACAGAAGTGCCCGGTACTTAGGCAAAGAGGTGAGACTGTAACTTTTAAGGAAGATTATGGAACTTTTTACTCTCCAGGCCCTTTGGGCATTCTTAGCTATCATATTAATTGATATCGTACTAGCAGGCGACAATGCACTAGTCATTGGCATGGCCGCTAATAAACTACCACCAGACCTTCGAAAGAAAGCAATATTCTGGGGAACCTTTGGCGCCATTGCCATTCGCTTTGTAAGTGTTGCCGCACTAACTTACCTACTGATGATTCCTGGACTTAGGGCTATTGGTGCCGCCGCCCTTATATGGATTGGTTGGAAACTAGTATTTGGTAATGGTGAACATGAAGTAAAAGCCAGCGACACATTCTGGGGGGCCATATGGACTATCTGTGTAGCTGACGCAGTCATGGGCATAGACAACGCATTGGGTATGGCCGCGGCCGCAAATGGCAACTGTGTTTTAATCATTGCTGGATTGTTAATCAGTGTGCCGATTATTTTATTTGGTGCTACGTTGGTTAGCAAAATATTACAACGCTACCCAGACAGTATCTTTATAGGTTCATTTGTGTTGTTTGCCGTTGCTTTCCTAATGTTAATGAAAGAACCGTTGTTAGCCAATTGGTGGTCAGGACTAAATAATCTGATGACAAAAATACTTCCATGGTTAGCCGCAGGTGTAATTACAGCCGTACAGTATAACAAGGCTCGATTGCATTTGCACAAGCGATACCTTTTTAAGAAGTAACCAAAGCCCCAGTAGGGGCTTTTTTATTGGAGAGAAAATGGAAACACACAAGAGAACACTCACACGAGCAATAACATGGAGAATAACAGCAACAATCATAACTGCTATATGGACGGGACTGGCAGGTGCTATTATCATTAACATATTCATGACATTAGCACATTACATTCACGAAAGAGTTTGGCTAAAAGTAGAGTGGGGCCGTGAAAATGTTTAGTCTATTTTAATGATTTTCAGTATGTACTTTAGGTAGATTTGTCCGTATAATAATGATACATACTTGTACTACTCGAGTATGTTTCAAAAATTAGATAACAAGGAGAAGCATTATGTGGACCAAACCAGAAGCAGTTGAAATGCGTTATGGGTTCGAAATCACAATGTA
>CAZUUI010000292.1:0-2708 GCA_964622955.1 uncultured Chitinophagaceae bacterium
ATAACTATCCTCAAGCGATAGCACTTATCGAAAAAAATCCGAACCTTCAAGACGGAAACGAAAAATTGTACCAAGAAATTTGCTATGTATACGCACTCAATTTATACAAAAATCAAGAGTTTGATACAGCAAGACGCTATGTGAGAAAAGCCATTGGAAATCCATTTGACAAGTCATTGGAGGCGGAATCACACTATCTCTATTCCGAAATTTTGTTTCAAGAGCGCAAATACAACGAAGCGTTGGCGGCTTTTACCAATACATTAAAAATTATTCAGAAAGAAAATTTGATGTATAATGCCAATGCCAATCTTTTTAACACATACTATGGTATGGGCTACAGCGATTATATGCTCAAAAATAATCAAAATGCACTCAAAAATTTCAAATTATCACTTAAAAATAAAGAACTCAAACTCTCAAAAAGTGATTCGGAAATGATAAATGATATGGAATTGCGATGTGCCGATATTTATTTCCTAGAGCGCAGTTACGATTCGGCGTATGCTATTTATTCAAAAATAGCACGAGGAAAAGAAAAAAGTTTTGATTATGCCTTGTTCCAAAAAGCATCTATCGATGGGGTGAAAAAGAACTATAGCGAGAAAATTGCTACATTGAAGAAATTGATTCAAGACAATCCCAAATCGATATACGTTGATGATGCTCAATATCAGTTAGGATTGGCTTATGAAGATTTCAAAAATTTGGATTTGGCCATACGAGAATATACCGATTTGTATAAAAATAAACCTAAATCGGCATTTGCGCCCAAAGCGCTTATTCGTATAGCTACCATTAAGTACAATAATAATAAACCTTCGGAAGCCAAAGAATTTTATGCCAATGTAATCGAAAATTATTCCAATGCGGCGGAGGCAGACCAGGCATTGACGGCTTTGAAAGAAATTTATATCAGCGAAGAAAAACTGGATGAGTTTTTGGCTTATATCCAAAAATTACCTGCAGGAATGCAATTGACTATTTCCAGTCAAGACAGTATGCTCTTTGGTGCCGGCGAAGAATATTATGCAAATGGAAATTGTGAAAAAGCACAGAATTATTTTATCAAATATTTAAATAATTTTCCAGAGGGAATGTTTAGCAAAAAAGCCCATTTTTATCGTGCCGAATGCTATTTGATAGGCAAGCAATATGACGATGCCTTGGAAGAATATAAGAATTTGACCGAAAAAAATGACCATCCGTATTATGAAAATGCTACGATAAAAGCTGCATATATTTATTTCAATTTCAAAAAAGATTATGCAAAAGCTTTGGTAAATTACCAGAAAGCGGGCGAAGTAGTTACTACCAAAAATAATAGACAATTGGTGCGATTGGGTACACTTATCAGTAATTATGAATTGCAGCATTATAGCGATGTCATCAACGATGCCAAGGCAATAGAATTGGACCAAGAAATATCGGATGAATTCAAAAATGATGCGAAATTTTATAATGCCAAAGCGCATTATTTCTTGAAAGACCGCAAATTGGCTTTGGAATTATTTTCCGATTATTTAAATGATAAAAATAGCGAACGAAGTGCAGAGTGCGCTTATTATTATGCCAAAATTCAAGCGGAATTGGATGATTATAAAAAATCAAACGACTTCTTGTTCAAAGCAAAAGAAGACTACGCTATGTATGAGTTTTGGGTAGTGAAATATTATATTTTAATGGCTTCCAATTATCATAAATTGGGTGATAATTTCCAAGCGAAAGCAACAATTGAAAGTATTATCCAGAATTATAAAGGCAATAAATCCTTGATAGAAGAAGCCAAAAAAGTACAAAAAGAAATAGAGGATGCTATGAAGAAAAAATCAAAAGTTAATTATACCGAAAAATAGAGGAGATGGCCTTCATATTTGTTTGATGTCAAAAAAAATAAACCGATGAAAAATAATATAAAATTAAATAAGCTTACGCAGTGGATTTTGGGATGTTTTATCTTACTAGCATTGCCTGCAAAAGCGCAAGATAATATAGAATCGCAAGAGATTTTAATAGTCAAAGATTTTAATGTATTTATTGAAGAAGCTACAAAAATAAAGCCTCAAATAGACTATAATGTCAATTTTCAAGAAAAAGTAGCTCAAGAAGAACTTACGTATAGCCTCTCCGAGCGTGTGGAAAATTTTGTATTTCAGCCACAGCCTATTCGTCCTATCAATTTTGTGCAAAAGGAGCCTTTGGCTACTGCCAAAAACTATGTAAAAGCAGGTTTGGGAAGTCTTCTAAATCCATTCTTGGAGTGGAATCATACTATTTTTTCCGAAAATCAAAAAACCAATTTGTACGCAAAGCATCATTCGGCTTGGGTACAGCCTCAATCTTTTCAATCATACGCCAATACTACCTTTTTGGCATCGAGTCAGTTTACAAAAGAAAATGTACTCATATCGCCCTATTTGGGATTTGATAGCAAAAAATACAACTTTTTTGGAAATTTGGAAGAAAGCAGTTTCAAAGACAATGTCGGTCGATTTTATAATGGTTTGAACCTAGGTGTAAAACTATCCAAAGAGCGCTTGGAAGTGAAAAAAATGTCTTTTCAAGCAGAGTTGGGGGGGGATTATGGCTTTGAATCGTTGGACAAAAACACAGGCAGTCATTCCAATAGCGAATACCGATATTTTGTCAATGGTCAAGGAAAATACAACTACAGCAAAGCCGCGTTTTTGTATTTGAATGCTGGAGTA
>CAZUUI010000293.1:0-2700 GCA_964622955.1 uncultured Chitinophagaceae bacterium
TTCATACAAATAATGGTACGACTAACGCTTCTTCTCAAAATACTATCTTTATAGATTTGAAACAAGGAAATGGATTTGGTCTTGCTACTGATAATATTCTGACTACAGGAAATGACTCTATTCATACTTCCGCAAGTTTTACAGGAATTCAAATTAGCTCTAATTTTCAGAAACGAGTTGATATTAGCAGAAATAATATTTCGGTTAATGTAGGAATGCAGCTCAACGTAGCCGTAGGAAGTAGTACAGCTTTTACTGCTATTCAGGGCTGTTGGTTTGGATCTTCTCCTGCTGAGCTTTCGTATGATATCAATGATAATATAATCAGATATTTTGGAGGGAATAAAGGATTCACAGGTATTACCAATTGTGATGGAACTTCATTATCTGCTAGAAAAAATGTTTTAAGAAATTATATTGTTGCTGATATTCAACGTAGAAATACTGGAAACTTCTTTACTATAAATGGTATAGGAAGTTCCATGAGTGCAGGAGGTGGATATACTGTAAAAGATAATATCATAGATCGTATGACCTTTTCGGTACACCCGGGTGTTACGGCTGCAATTACAGGAACATCTACTATGACAGGGATGTTTGCCGGTTCACCATCTATAGCTTCTTTATGTTTTGTTCAGGACAATATTATTGATTCCTTAATCAATAACAATACCAATGCTGCAACAGCTTTAGTTGCTGGACATACAAATACAACAAGAGGTATGAGTATCTCGGCAGGTACTGCTACAAGATTGGATGTAATTAATAATAAAATTACTAATCTATTTGCACCTAACTCAGGTACTTCTTCTAATAGTACCGTAAATGGTATTACGAACAGTTCTTCAATAGGAACTCGATTTATTAGAAACTTAGTTACCAATTTAGTAAACAATGCAATTGGAACTACCGCTACGGTTTCTGGTTATACCACGTCATCGTCAGGAGCGGATTCATTAATCAATAATATGTTTACAAATTTTATAGGAGCAGAGAATAATCCAAATGGAACTCTTGGGTATTCAGCTACATCTTCAGCTAATCATATTATTTGGAACAATACATTTTATATTACAAACTTATCTTCACAAAGAACTAATTTTGGTGCTACAGGTATTATGTTCCCCAACAATTCAGGAAATGTAGACGTAAGAAATAATATTATACATTTAGACAATGCGGCTTCAAATGCAGGTCCATTGGGAACAGGAACGTATGCAGCTTTAAGAGCTTCTACCAATCTTACTCCAGGTGTAGCTCCTACCAATTTGACTGCGGTGAATAACACATATTTTACCCCTAATATTTTAAATTCTTATTTATATGCTGAAGGAGTTGCTACTACTGCAATTACCGATACATTCAGTTTGAGAAATGATGCGGCGTTTAACGTCAATTGTGGGGTTTACAAAACCTTTATGGGGGCTAGAGAACTTGGATCGGTAGCGGCAAATATTCCCGTTACGATTACCAATGGTGTAGCAACACCAACATCTACGCCAAGCTTAGCAGATAATAATGCGCAAGCACTTTCTCAAGTAACTACCGATTATAATAATACCGTTAGAGGTACTTTCCCAGATATTGGAGCAGTAGAATTTACATCTACAGCACCGATTGATCAAGCAGGTCCTAGTATTTCGGCATTTACGTTGCCTAACTTGATCTGTCGTACTCGATATAATTTTGATATTACGATTACCGATAATTCGGGAGTAGATACTTCGGCAGGAAATAAACCTCGTTTGTATTTCCGTAATACTACAGTGGGGTTAAATGACACTACGGGGTGGAAATATGTTGAGCCTATAACGATTTCGGCACCTACCTTTACATTCCAAATAGATTCAGCTACATTTGCGCCATTTAATTTGGGTGATCAAGTAGAATATTTCGTAATCGCACGCGACTTGCTTTCAAATGTATCTACCCGAACGGTATCTTTTGCATCTGCACCTTGTCCTAATACGTCGGTTAATGTATTAGCATCGATGTATCCGGCTACCGTGCCAGCATCAAATAAATTTACATTTATCAATCCACCTATTACGGTTGTAAAAGTACAAGAAGATACCATTTGCCACAATGAATTGGATTCATTGAGTGTTGTTTATTCATTCCCAGGTGCTGTTACTATTGGTGTTGATGGTTTTGCGACTACTACCGTTTCTCCATTTAGAACAACAACAGGACAAAGAATGCATTATCTGTATACTGCAGCCGAGATGAAAGCGGCGGGATATGTGGCAGGGCCTATTACCGAAATTGATTTAAATTATACGACAGTACCTGTTACACCAATGGTAACAACAGGATTTACTGTAAAAATGGAAAATAGAAATATAAGTTCTTTACCTTTAGACTATACAGGTATTACAGCCAATGCTACAACAGTTTTTGCTCCTGCTACCTTTACTGCGATAGCGGCTACAGGATACAATACAAACAAATTAGTATTCTCAACCCCTTTTGTTTGGAATGGTGATTCAGCTATTGTATTAGAGTTTTGTGCTGCCTCAGCTACAGGTTCTACACAATCTGTTATGGCTATTTCTGTACCTACTACACCAAATGTTACCGCTATGGGTACAACGGGTGCTGCAGGTTGTGGAATTACTACAGGTTTTGCTACTACAGTTAAACCAAATGTACGTTTTACAGGACAAAGAGGCGTTACATCCGGAATTACTTACAATTGGC
>CAZUUI010000294.1:0-2693 GCA_964622955.1 uncultured Chitinophagaceae bacterium
AATTTAATTGAGGAGTTAAAGGATACCCCTGAGATAAAAAAAATATGGACAGAAAAGAATTTTTATCGTTATTGGGAATGGGAGGTGCTTCTTTAGTAGTTTCAGCTTGTTTGGGAGGATGTAGCAAAAATGAAAGTGCTACTGCGCCTTCAAATTTAAATTTGAATTTAGATTTAAATTCTACAACGTATTCAAGTTTGAAGACAAAAGGGAACTATGTTCAACTAGCTGATGGCGTAGTTGTGGCTTATGGTTTGGATGGAAATTATTACGCAGTTCAATTAACTTGCCCACACGAATCAGGGCGTATAAAATATGATTCTAGTGTTGGGAAATTTAGATGTGAAAAACATACAACGCAAACTTTTTCTCAATCTGGAAGTTCTTTTGGACCAGAAACGAGCTCTTCTTTAAAAACATATACTTGTACATTAACGGGTACAACGTTAAATGTAAAAGGATAGATCTGATATGAAAATCTTTTTGATTTTATTTTCTTTGTTTTTTTCAATTTCTAGTTTAAGTTGGGAAAATGATTTAGATATTGCCTTTCAAAAATCAAAAGAACAAGAAAAAACAATTTTATTGAATTTTTCGGGTTCCGATTGGTGTATTCCTTGTCAAAAACTTAAAAAAGGTTTATTGTCAAATGATCAATTTGCCAAATATGCTTCAGACAATCTTATTCTTGTAAATTTGGATTTTCCTATGAAAAATAAAAAGGAAGAAAAAGAATATACTGCCAAAAAAGACAAGTGGTCGGAGAAATACAATCCCAATGGCCATTTTCCACTCACAATTTTGATGGATAAAAATGGCAAAGTTTTGAAAAAATGGACGGGAAATATTACAGATTCTCCAGAAAAATTTATTGAACATATTCGTAATGCCAAATAATTGATTGAAATTTGAAAATATACAGTGTAGGTGAGTTGTTGATGGGAAATCAGTTTCATATTGGTGCGGTGAGTTCCAATGAAGAATTAGCCAATAGTGCATTAAATGAGGCTGTTCAAGAGATTAAAAGGATAGAGGAGAAGCTATCTACATACAAAGAACATAGCGAAACCAATTTGATTAATAATAATGCAGGTATAACGCCTGTATTGGTCTCTGAAGAAACCATCGCATTGATAGAACGTGCTATAAAAATTTCAGATTTGACACAAGGCGCATTTGATATAACTTATGGTGGTCTAGACAAGAAATTTTGGAATTTTGATAAGGAAATGAAGGAATTGCCCAATATCGAAGATGCTCAAAAAGCTGTTTCATTGATAAATTATCGAAATATTGAAATTGATAAAAAAGAATCTACTGTATTTTTGAAACAAAAAGGAATGAGAATTGGATTTGGAGGGATTGGCAAAGGCTACGCTGCCGATGCAGCTAAGAAGGTAATGATTTCGATGGGTATAAATAGTGGAGTAGTGAACGCTTCGGGCGATATGACGGTATGGGGACTAAAACCGGAAGGTGAAAAATGGTCGATAGGAATAGCGCATCCATCCTATCAGAATGCTTTTTTTTCCAAAATGGAAATTACAAATCATTCAGTAGCGACTTCGGGAAATTATGAGAAATATGTAATGATAGGAGGAAAAAGATATTCGCATACGATAGACCCCAAAACGGGAATGCCTATAAAAGGAGTCAAGAGTATTACTACAATTTGCCCTTATGCGGAGTTTGCTGATGCTATTGCTACGCCCATAATGGTTATGGGAATAGAAAAAGGATTGAATTTGGTCAATCAGATAAATGGTCTAGAGTGTATCATTTTTGATGATGAGGATAAAATTTATGTATCAAATAATATAAATATTAAAAAATGAAAAAAGGCGTATTTGCATTAATTGTTTTAGGTAGTATGTGTATGATTGTGTCGTGCGCAAAAGTGCTACCTCATCAAAGGGTTTATTTGAATCAATCCGATATGGAATTGAGTTCAAAATCTATTGATAAATCCGAAATGAATTTTGAATCCTACCGTGAAGGCGCTTCGGGTGCCAATGGTGGAAAAGTAGGTGGCGGTTGTGGTTGTAATTAATAAGTTATAGAAAAAAGAGATTCTTATGAAAAAAATATCATTACAAATATTCGCATTTTTTATATCCATTTTGAGTGTTTGGGGACAAGAAAATACCGAAGCAAATGAAAGTAATTATGAAAAACGAAATTTAAAAATAGAAGAAGTCAATATATTGGGGAGCTATTATACACAAGATGGCAATAATTCTGGGGTTACGGGAGGAATAGGTACGGAAAAACTAACGGATTTTTCCTCTTCTATTGATATAAAAATGGTAAAACCAACAGCTAAAGGCAATAAACATCTCTTTGGCGTGAATGTGGGCGTAGATTATTACACTTCGGCTTCTTCGGATAATATAGACCCATTATTAGTTACATCGCCTTCTTATAGCGATATTCGCGTATATCCTACATTGTCTTATGCCTTTGAAAATACGAACAACAATTCTGTCATTGGGGGAAATGTTTCATTCTCAAAAGAATTTGATTATATTTCTAGAGGAGCACAACTCAATTACAGCAAGGCTTTTAACAAAAAACAAACGGAGTGGATAGCCAAGTTAAATGTGTTTTTTGACGAATTGCAAGAGATAAAACCTTATGAATTGAGAACAGGAAGTACCCGAAAATACGATACTAAAACCCGAAATACATTTAAT
>CAZUUI010000295.1:0-2677 GCA_964622955.1 uncultured Chitinophagaceae bacterium
TTCCAATTACTGAAAACAGTAAAGTTCTGTTGAATATGTTTAAATGAAAAGTTGATTTAGTTTTGTTATACTTATAAAAACAAAAAATAGAAATAATAATAAGCGTATAAATATTTACTTCCCAATTATTTTTCATATTTTGCAAAGCCAAAAAAAAGAAGAGATACCCCAAAAGAACTGGACCTATAACTAGACCAAGTAAAACAGTAGCAACAAGTCTTAATTTACCAACTTCATTATAACTTTCACTCTTAAAAATACCCTTGAATTTAATATTATTAAAAATAGCAAAGCTAAAAATCATATATGTAAATGATAATAGTGCAAATAAAATTAATGCGAGTTGGCTAGTAAACAACACTTGAAAAATACTTAAAAATGTAATTATAAAAGTTATTATCAGTAAGTTCTTTTCAAATTTTTTCATACTACATAGAGATTTTAATAGTGTACTAAATTAAAACAAAAAAAACATTTTTGTAAAATTAATTTAAATCAAGTTTTAAATATTGACTTATAAAAGAGCAAAATAGAGATTCCCAATAAATTTTTCTCAATTAATCGCTTTGAAAAGCAAGTATTATTTATAAAAAAATTTTTATAAAACAATCCACTATTTCCTTCCAAAATCTGCGGGTATTTCGCCCCATTTATCGGTTTCCCATTTTACGATGGGGGTGGTTATATCATTTTGTCTCAGCCAATTTTCCGCTTTTTCCACCCATTCAAACGCCATTTTATTTTTTTCGGTTAATTCGAGTTTGGTGGCCGCTTTTTTCTTTTTTACCCACGCTATAGCGGTATTGCTATCGGTATAGATTATTTTGTTCAAATTGTGCTGTTTGAGGTAGCTAAGCCCGTGTACTATAGCCAAAAACTCACCAATATTTACAGTGGCATCTTCAAATATTCCTTTTCGGAAAATTTCGGTACGGGTTTGATAGTCCACGCCTCTATATTCCATTTTGCCTGGATTTCCCAGACAGGAAGCATCTACGCATATCGCATTTTCAATGATTTTGCCTTGCTGATTGTAGGTAAAAATAGGATTTTTTTCGGGTTCTTTCTTTTTATAGATAAAGGCTTTAAAATCGCTTCGATATGCCTCTATCGCCTCTTCTTGCGAATCAAATGACTTGTATTTGGCACCTTCAAACCCATCCACTTGGCTTTTGCATTCTATCCAAGACTTGTATATGCCGGGATTTCTACCTTGCCATACCACATAAAATTTAGCTCTATTCTTGCTCATTTTTTCTAAACATAAGATAAACATAAGATAATAGGCCTCCAATAACCAAGGTTACAGTTTGAATTAACCATAATGCCCAAGAATATGCCAATCCTATTTTGGTTGGAATATTGTATAGCTCTAATGCTTTTGTTATCAAAATTTGATAGGCGCCTATTCCACCTTGTGTCATCCCTACACCAATTGTTCCTGCTGTCAGCACCAAAAAAGCACTTTTTATGCTCAAATGTTCCATGCCAGGTATTGCTAAATAAAAGATATATGTAGTGATAAAATAAATAAAATAGATTACAACACTATACAGAATAAATAAATAATAATTTCGTACTTTCCTAATAGAACTTAATCCTTCGGCAAAACCTTTGATTTTGTCTAAAATCAAGGTATAAAACGATGTTTTTCTAATTAAATAAAAAGCAATTATACCAAGGACAATTATACCCATTAATACAAAATACTTAGAATTTGAAGAAGAATTCCCAGCGGTCTTTGACTGTAATGAATTATACAATATATTGATTTTATCTAATTCAAAAACGAATGCCAAAAAGGCAATTACACCCATTCCTAAAACATCTACAAGACGTTCTACCACCATAGTCCCAACGCTTTTTTCAATGGGAACTTTGCTGTATTTTGCTAGAATGGAGCAACGAAGTACTTCGCCCAATCTAGGAAATGCCAAATTGGCTAAATACATAATAAAAATTGATGCAGTCAATACTTTTGTATCAGGCTTATACCCCATTGGCTCGAGCAACAACTGCCATCGCAAAGCTCTAATCAAACAAGCTATACTTCCAAGTACAATCAATATAATAATATAAATCCATTTTGTACTCTTGATACTTTCAATAATAAACTGAATATCTTCAGGCTTTAAGTCTTTTTGAATAAACCATATTAAAAAAATGCCTATACCTATTGATATCAAAAACTTTATACTATTTTTTACACTTGTATTCACTACCGATTCAATTTTTGAAAAAAGCAAATTTAATCCAAAAAATATAAATCAATCTATAGATATTTTCGTACGTAAATAAACTTTTCGCATTATTTTTGGTCAAATTAGTAAATAACGCATTATGTATATTCTCATCATATTATTTTCTTTTTTTCAGCAGGAAATATCTATGAATGGCTTTGCATTTCCCGAAAATAAACAGATTTTTTATAAAACCAATGCCTACCGAAAATCAAAAGGTTTGGATACTTTGCAATGGGATAATGCGCTTTTTCAATCTTCTTATACACACGCTACGAATATGAATCGCTATACTTTTTTTGGGCACGAATGCAAACAAAACAAAGCTTTTCAAAAACCAGGTCAGCGTATCAAATATTTTCACTACAACTATGCTTATATGTCCGAAAATATCGCTTTTTATGAAACATCAAAAGATGATTTGACAGCGGAAGATA
>CAZUUI010000296.1:0-2673 GCA_964622955.1 uncultured Chitinophagaceae bacterium
GGCATTGAGTATAAACCACGAAAAACAAGCCCCTTCTAAATGATAATTTGAAGTAAGGAAATAAACTGCAGGCAGAAAAAACAGGGTAGAAAGTGCATACGTTTTAATCAAAAACGAAAATCGTTCCATTGCTAGGAGGTAATTATTGGCGGTATACATAATGCCGTTAAACATACGCCCCAAAAGTAGCCATTGAAAAGGATGGTACAGCGCATTGGAAAGAGTATTATCTCCCGACCAAACAGCTAAAATTTCTTTTGAAAAAACAAAAAGAAAAATAGACGTGGGAAGAAAAATAAAATTAAAAAATTTTGAATAAAAATTAAATCTTGAGAATTTTGAAAAAGGCTTATGAATCAATACATCCTTTGCAATATCTGGAAAAAAGGCATTTTTCAAAGTGGTACTAACTAACTGATAGCTCGTAACAATTACAAAAATAAAACTATAGAGTCCGTATTGACTCAATGTAAGCAACTTGCTAATAATCATCTTATCTACATCGGTCATTACAAAAACCAAAACGCCTAAAACCGAAAAACCTATTGTCATTTTTTTAATTTCGGACAACTGTTGCCATCCCACAATTATTGGAGCATCATTATGTGGCAATAACTTGCGAAAATGAACCCACAACGTCAATGTATATAATAGATTGATACCCAAAAGCCAGATTAAAAAAACATAAATAGTTTTCCCCAAAATAAGCAAACAAATAAATGCACCCAAAGTCTTCAAAATTGAAAAAATAGTTGCATAAAAATTGGCTAAAACTTGCTTATCCAGTCCAAACAATCCACTATTATAAAGACTGATAGGCCATTGTACAAAAATAACAGCTGCAATTAAAAGGAAAATTTTGACCAATTCCGATTTGGAAAAATCTTGACTTGAAAGCCAAATTGGAGCAATTACAAAACTTACAAAAACAAGACTGATAAGAATAACAACCCCAATAAGCAAATAAAGTACTTCAATTGAACGAATCAATGAGATTGATCTACCTAGAACGTTAGCCGCCTTTCTTTGTGCCAATTCTTTGGACAAAATATTGCCTAATCCCAAATCCATTAACCCTAATCCACTCAAGATCATAGTCATAACGCCAATCAATCCATACGCTTCATTCCCCAAAGATTTGAAAAAAATAGGTACAAATAATAGCGATAAAACAAGAGAAACTAGCTTGCTAAAAACACCCGATAAAATATTTTTATAGAGCATTTGAGGGTAGATTACTTATACTGATGTGTTTCTTGAAACGGCAAATAGTAATTTTCAATAAACTGTTTTTTGTAGTCTTTATATTCTGTTACACCGCCAATGAGATGAAAAAGTCTAACTAAATAATATGGAATATCTATTTGATATTTCAAAAATCCACTTCTACTACTTGTTGGATACAAATGATGATTATTGTGCCATTCTCCTGCTACATATCCTGGCCAAATTTGATTGATAGAATAATCTTTTCTATTAAAATCATCTGCTCCCCAAGCCTTCTCACCTTTACCTTTTCCGTGTCCTTCGTAGTTGAACGTTCTAATTCCTACTGCCCACACAAAAGTTCCAGCAAAACAAGCAATAACTAAATTTTCTCCACCAAAACCTGTAAATTGACCAACAAAATAAAATACTGCAGCCCAAAAACTCCAATTCAAGACCCAATTGATTAAGATATATGATGGTGGCACTACACTTGCATATTTTTTATAGGCTTCATAGCTATTGATAGGACAGCCAGTATGTTTCATCAATTTAGTAGCTTGATGATAATCTTCCTCACTCAAATTTCTATTGATTAATTGGTGATTGGTATCGGCAAAAAAGCAATAAAAAAATCCTCCGAATGCATTATAAGGATCGCCCGGCATATCACTTTTTTCGTGGTGAATATGGTGCGACAATACATATACTTCTTCTGGCACTACTTTTACTACTAATTGCTGACCTATAAAACGCCAAAAACTATTTTTGAACGTAAATGCAGCGTGCGTACAATATCTATGATACCAAAAAGTACCATGACTTCCCATCAACACCATTCCATAAATAAATCCAACTAATACCAATTTAAAGAAATCCCATGTAAGCGCAAACTTTGAAAACAATAAAAAGAATGCTGGCGAAAGGCAAAGAATCCAAAACCAGCCCAAAAATGGCAACCAATTTCTAGAATCTTTAAAAATATTGATTCGCGTTAAAAATTCATTAAAAATTTGACCAAAAGTTGGTTTGATAAAATTACCATTTGCATCGGCCCATCCATAAGAGGGCGTTTCTAGGATATAATCATTTAATTTCATGATTGTTTTTTTTATTTAGTGCAAATATAACTATTTTTAAATGAAAAAATTTAAACAAATAACAATTCTTGACATTTGGTCAAAAAAAGACGTTGATTTGTCCATCTCTTTTCATATACATCAAACTTACCTCTAACTTTGCACTACAAAATTTAATATTATGAACTATAATCACATTGTATATTTTATCATAGCTATTATAGCATATCTTGTTAGTTTTTATTTCTTTGTTTTGAGACAAGAGTTAGATTCAGAGAGCTAAGAAAATACTTATACTTAAACTATCTTATTTTATTTAAAGAATTAACTTTTATTTGCCTCAAAGCATCGTACTTTTGTATTTAAAATTATAAAAGATGAATGCTTT
>CAZUUI010000297.1:0-2670 GCA_964622955.1 uncultured Chitinophagaceae bacterium
AGCTCGAGAGGGAGGCATTGGATTTTTGCATAAAAATATGACTATAGAGCGTCAAGCTGAAGAAGTGCGCAAGGTAAAAAGAGCGGATAGTGGTCTTATTTTGGATCCTATCACGTTGAATCCTGCCAATACCGTTCGCGATGCCTTGAAATTGATGGAAGATAACAAAATTGGTGGTATTCCTGTAATTGATAATGATAGAAAATTAGTAGGAATCGTTACAAATAGAGATATGCGTTTTGAGACAAAATCAGACAAACCTATCTCTGAGGTTATGACCAAAGAAAATTTAATCATAGCTAAAGAAGGTACTGATTTGGCGCAAGCAGAAGAAATTTTGAAGCAATATAAGATTGAAAAATTGCTTGTATGTAGCGAGGATAATACCCTTAAAGGATTGATTACCTACAAAGATATACTCAAAGTAAAAGCACACCCCAATTCGAGCAAAGATAAATTTGGTAGATTATTGGTAGGTGCGGCTTTGGGAGTGAATGCTACGCTATTTGAACGAATAGATGCCTTGATGGCTGTAGGGGTAGATGTGGTTTGTTTGGACACGGCCCACGGTCATTCGGAAGGAGTTTTGAGATCAATTAGAGAAATAAAAGCAAAATATCCAAATCTAGAATTAATAGCAGGAAATGTAGCTACAAAAGAAGGTGCACAAGCCCTTATCGATGCGGGTGTAGATGGTGTAAAAGTAGGCGTAGGTCCAGGATCTATTTGTACTACTAGAATTATAGCGGGCGTAGGTGTACCGCAGCTTTCTGCTATTTTGCTAGCAGGCGAAGCGTGTAATGCTGCAGGAATTCCTATGATAGCAGACGGTGGCATACGATATACTGGCGATGTAGCTAAGGCTATTGCGGCAGGAGCAGACTGTGTAATGGCAGGCTCTATTTTTGCAGGGGTAGAAGAAGCTCCAGGCGACACAGTGCTTTTTGAAGGTAGAAAATTCAAAACATATAGAGGTATGGGCTCAATCGACGCTATGGCAGAAGGCTCAAAAGATAGATATTTTCAAGATGCAGAAGATGATATTAAAAAATTAGTACCCGAAGGGATTGTAGGAAGAGTGCCGTATAAAGGGCATTTGAAAGAAGTTGTTTATCAGTTTGTCGGCGGACTCAAAGCCTCAATGGGATATTGTGGTGCGGCGAACATAGATGTAATGAAACAAGCCTCTTTTATCCAAATAACGCCTGCAAGTGTGAAAGAAAGTCATCCACATGATGTAGTCATTACAAGAGAAAGCCCTAATTATAGCAGATAAATTTTAAAAATAATTCTTAAATAAAAACAGATGAAAAAACTAACTATTTTATTTCTATTCGTATCGCAAATATTGATAGCCCAAAAAAATGTAACAATTTCGGGAACCGTGAAAAATTTCAAAGGAAAAAGTGTAATGGCAGAGACGGTGAAAGAGACCTTGAAATATGAAACACTGGTCTTAGATTCCACAAAATTAAATGCTAAAGGTGAGTTTAGCTTGAGTTTTAATATTGAAAAACCTACTGAGGTTAAATTGACTATTGGAGAAGAACATACAATACTCTTTGTAGATCAACAACATAAGATAACATTGACATTAGATGCTAAAAAATTTGATGAAAGTCTAAAATTTAAAGGTTCGAATGAAAAATGGAACCAATTTGTTGCAAATCAAATGTATAAAGAAAATTGGAATTTTCCTACTTCGTATTTCAAAGCAAAAGAATCTTTATTTTTAGATAGCTTGAACCTTTTTTATAAAGAAAAACAAGCAAATCTAAAAGAAATTCAATCTGACAGATTGAGAGAATATTTGAGTGAAACATTTGAATTTGAAATAATTAGTAATAAACTAAAATATGCTAGTTATCATAAATATTTCAATAAGTTGGATAAAAAGCCTGAACTTTCTGCAACTTATTACGATTTTGTAAACCAAATTGATGTAAATAAAGAACCTACTTTGGCAAAATCAGAAAGAACGAATATGGTGAGTGATTTATTAGGATTTTGGACTAGTTCATTATATGAAAAAGACACCACAAAAGATTTTGATAGTTTACAAATGACCCTTATTGATTCAAGATTGAAGGGAGATATAAAAGATGCTGCACTATCAAAGGAAATATTTAATGTATTGGCTTATGAATTCAATATTGAAAAAGCAACCAAACTAGAAGAACGATTTGCAAATGACCTAAAAAACGAAGGCTTTAAAAAAGAAATTCAAGAGCTTAAAATGAAAGTCAAAAAATATGCCAAAGGCGCAATAGCACCAACGTTTAGCTTTCCCGATATGAATGGAAAAATGGTTTCTCTTTCGGATTTTAAAGGCAAAATAGTATATTTGGACGTGTGGGCGAGCTGGTGTGGACCTTGTAGAAGAGAAATTCCTGCTGCCAAAGAATTGGAAAAACAAATGCATGGCAAAGATGTTGTTTTCTTATGCGTATCGGTAGATGGTGATGAAGCGGCTTGGAAAAAAATAGTAAAAGAAAAAGAACTTACGGGTGTTCATATTCATTCCAAAGGGGATTTTAACTCCGAAATGACCAAATTATATGACATTCGTTCTATTCCTACGTATATCATTATTGATAGAAATGGTAAAATATGGAAAATGGGCGCGGAACGTCCAAGCGGAAAAGCAAAAGAAGAATTGGAAGAAGCATT
>CAZUUI010000298.1:0-2061 GCA_964622955.1 uncultured Chitinophagaceae bacterium
ATTTATTTTTTCAGGAATATTTGCTAAAAACAAATCTAAATCGCCATCCAAATCAAAATCTCTAAAATAAGCTTGTGTAGAATAAGAGGAATCGGCCAATCCGAACTCTTTTGCTTGATCGGTAAATGTATTGTTTTTATTATTTATATATAAATTATGGACTCTTTTTTTAGGATCTTTCAATACCGATTTGCATATATAAATATCCAGCCATCCATCAGCATTAATATCCATCATAGTTACACCAGTATTAAATCCATCGCCTTTGTCTACGCGTGCCGAAGTGGAAATATCTTCAAACACAAAACTGCCTTTATTCAAATACAATTTGTTGGAACTCATATTTCCACTAAAAAACACGTCTTGAAATCCATCATTATTTATATCACCGATAGCTACACCGCCTCCATTATACAAATATTCATAATTCATTACATTGAATTGTTCATTTTCAGTAATATAATTTACAAAATCAATATTCGTTTTTTTTGGATCTTGAATGGAAAATAACTGCGCATTCAGATGAACATACAACAAGTTCATTATCAGCAACAATAGAATTTTAACTATTTTCATCTGTTTCTTATTTTAAAACTACCGAACAAAGGTAAAAAATTAAATATATTCAAACTATTTTTTATACTTTTGAAAATATTTTAAATTATTATCTGTAATGAAATCGTTATTCTTTCTTTCCACCTTATTGTTTTTCAATATAATCAATGCACAATCGCCAAGAATTACAAAATGCAATATGGATGCCATCAACATCATTATGGAAGACATTTTTTCGCCGCCCGTAGCCAGTCGAATACACGTATATGGCAATATTGGCGCCTACGAAGTTTTGTGCAAAGCACCCAAAAGTCCTTTGAAAAGTTTGTATAGACAAATAGCTCATATTCCATCTATTTCCGATCCAAAAGAAGCTATACAATATGAAGCGGCCGCTAATTTTGCATTTATCAAAATCACAAAAAAACTCGTTTTTTCCGAACACTTAGCCGATTCGATGCTAGTAAAAGAAAGAGCCTATTGGATGGATGTATTAAAGAACGAATCTCTCATTAATGCTTCGGAACAGTATGCCGAGCAAGTAAAAAATGAGCTGATGCCTTGGATTCAAAAAGATGGATATATCTATACGCGTACCCTCGAACGCTATAAATTGAGCGATTCGCTAGGCGCTTGGCAACCCACACCGCCCGAATATCATAATGGACTAGAGCCTAATTGGATGTATATCCGAAAATTGACCTACGACACCCTTGAATTTGAGCCATATAACCCCAATTATCCTTATAGTGAAAAAAAGACCTCGCCTTTTTATAAAGAAGCGATGAAAGTATATAAATGCTTTGCAAAAGATAGCCAAAAAAGAGCCGAGACGGCATTATATTGGGATTGTAACCCTGCAACTACAATCAGTTCGGGACATTTGAGCTATGTTGTAAAAAAACCAACACCTGGAGGACATTGGTTGAAAATCACGACACAAACGATACATAATCTAAAGATGAATTATTTTGAAGCTACTGAACTGTATACGGTAGCTAGTATTGCAATGTTTGAAGGCTTTATACAATGCTGGGCGAGCAAATATATGAGCAATTCTATTAGACCCGAAACGTATATACAACGAAATATTGATAAAAACTGGAAACCCTTAATTGAAACGCCCCCTTTTCCAGAATACACCAGTGGACACAGTGTCGTTTCGGCGGCGATTTCGTATACGCTGACGCAATATGTAAAACAGCCCTATTCTTTTTACGATTCTTCACAAATGTTTTTGGATATGAAACCACGATTTTTCAAATCCTTTTTGGATGCCTCTCAAGAAGCTTCAATGAGTCGATTTTATGGTGGTATTCACTTTATACCTGCTCTTGATGTAGGAAGGAAGATGGGCTTTCAAATATCAAAACATATTTTGAATCGAATTAAGACAAGAAGGAAAAATTAGATAATAGATGTTAGATATTAGATGTTAGATGTTAGATTGGAGTGATTTGTAATTAGTGATTTGATGAAATGGAGATAGGAGTTAGGTTTTAGGGA
>CAZUUI010000298.1:2071-2667 GCA_964622955.1 uncultured Chitinophagaceae bacterium
GCCTTCTGCTTTAGCAGGACGAAAGAATGGATTAGGCGGATAAATTTAGGGCGAATAATGATTCGCCCCTACAAATAAAAAATCACAATACGCTAATCACGCTATCAATAATCTAAAATCTCACATCTAATATCTAAAACTACATTTCAAATTCAAAATTCTTATTTTTGCCAAAATTTATAAAATTACAATTATGTCTAAAGGACCTATATCACAATTTATACAACATCATTATAGACACTTCAATGCAGCGGCGCTAGTAGATGCAGCCAAAGGCTATGAAACCCATTTATTGGAAGGCGGCAAAATGCTCGTATCTCTTGCGGGTGCTATGAGTACTGCGGAGTTGGGCATTTCATTAGCGGAAATGATTCGTCAAGATAAAATAGCCATTATTTCTTGTACAGGTGCCAATTTGGAAGAAGACTTAATGAATTTGGTAGCACATAGCCATTATGAGCGAGTGCCTAATTATAGAGATTTGACTCCCGAGCAAGAGTGGGATTTATTGGAAAGAGGTCTTAATCGTGTAATCGACACTTGTATTCTCGAAGAGGAGGCTTTTCGTAGACTTCAAAAACATATTTATGAACTGG
>CAZUUI010000299.1:0-2559 GCA_964622955.1 uncultured Chitinophagaceae bacterium
TCGCTAGGAAGCATTTGCCGGGGTAGATAATGAGATCGATTTAAATGGGTAAGGTTATCAGCTAAGAAAAATAAAGGTTTTTTGGCTTTTTTTTAACCTATTTATCCAAAAAATCATAAAAGTGTCTATTTTTTTGTATAGGCTTTATTTTTTGTTTATATTCAATCCTTTGTGGCTCATTTTTTAACATTATTTTTGCTATGTAATTTAATTGTGAATTCTAAATTAAATCATTGTGCTACTAAACTTATTTAAGAAAAATCAAAACGAGGTAATACATCATGAAGATCAATATGATGATGTTCTTGTAGCGCCTGCTATAGAGGAAAATAAATATCAAACATATAATTATCAAACCACTACAGTTATAGAAAATGAAGTGATTGATCAAGAAGAAGAAGTTTTGGAAGATTTAGATATTTTATTTGCAAAGAAATTTATTGAGAAAAAAGGTAAATTTGTATTCTGTGAAAATAAAGAAGATTTATTAAGTAAACTACAGATGTTGCTTAAGAAGATAAATAAAACAAAAGTTTTTGTTTGGGAGCAAGAATTAGTTGATTATTTAAAACAAAATAATCTTTTTACAGAAGGCATTGTATGTGAACGAAATGGCGAAGAATCAAATATTGCAATAAGTAAATGTGAGGTTTTAATAGCAAATGAAGGCAGTATTATGCTCAATCCTATGCAGAATAGCCCTCGTTCGTTGAATATTTTTCCATCACACCAAATTATTTTTGCCACATTGGAGCAATTAGCCTCCAATGTAGATAAAGCCATCGAAAAATTTGTTGCTAATCATAATGATAGTCATCCCTTTGTAATACAGTTGGATAGCGACCCAAAAAGACTTCGTAATATTAATGGAAAATTTGTAATTAACTCCGAAGGTCCCAAAGAAATTTTCTTATTTTTGTGTGAAACTTTATAGTTTTACATTAGAATAAATTAATTTTTTTATGGCTCGAGTTTTGTTTTTGTCTGATTTTCATTTAGGAATTCCTGATGAAGAATTGAGCCGTATTCGTGAAAAAAAAATCTGTACATTTTTAGATGAGAATTTTGAGAAAACGGATGAGTTGTTTTTGGTTGGAGACATCTTTGATTTTTGGTTTGAATACAAAGAAGTTGTGCCAAAGGGATTCAATCGTTTGCTCGGCAAAATTGCACATTGGACCGATTCGGGCAAGAAAGTACACCTATTTACTGGTAATCACGATATGTGGATATTTGATTTTTTTACAAAAGAATTAGGCGTAATTATTTACCGTCAACCTCAAATTTTTGAATGGAATGGACTCCGAGTAATGGTGGGACACGGCGATGGATTAGGGCCAGGCGATTATAAATATAAATTTTTGAAAAATTTCTTCGCATCCAAGATTTGTCAATGGCTTTTTGGATGGATACACCCAGATTTAGGCGTCGGTTTAGCGCTTTTTTTCTCAAGAAGTAGCCGTAAAAAAACAGCCCAAAAAGAGGATATGTATTTTGGTAAAGAACAAGAATGGCTTCAAATTTATTGTAATGAATATCTCCAGAAAGAAGATTCAATAGATTATTTTATTTTTGGACATCGTCATTTACCTATTTTTGCTACATTAAATAATCAAAAATCGCGTTATATAAATCTGGGCGACTGGCTCAATTATTTTACGTATGCTGTTTTGGAAAATAATAAAGTATCTTTGCTTCAATATGAATCTTCTAAAAAAGATAACGATTTTAGTTACATTGATTCTATTTAATCTAGGATTAAACAGTCAAAATAGCGTATACAACGAATTCAAAATTTGTCCTTTGGGGATAGAATATAAATTCAATGAACATAATATTGTCAAAACAGAAAATAAAGTTTCAGACACATTTTATACCTCCAAATACGGCCATCTTAGCGCATTAGACACTCGTTTTCCTTTAAAAAAACTAGCCTACTTCAAAGAATCCAATAGTTTTTTAGTATTGAATAATCGGTTTGGAATCATAACCTATACACAGTTGGATAAAATTGGTCTATTTGAATCTCTTTTTGTTACTTATTCTAGCGATGGATTGATTTGGATATTTGATAGAGCTAGCAATAGATTGTTGAAAATCAATGAAAATAATGATATTAAATTTCAAACAGCCAATCCTTTTTTTTATAAAAACAAAGCTTATTTCCCTACACAATATTTTGATTTAAAAACCAAGAATATCGCAATTGATACTTCATTTGGGCTTTTTATATTGGATTCGTACAGCAATCTTATAGAGACTGTTCCTGCCGAATTTATTTCCAAAATTTTTGTAATTCAAACATTCGTTTTCTTAATAAAAGATGAACAATTATGCCAGTTTAATTATGAAAATTACAAAATTAAACCTATAAAAACTTCAGTACCAATAGGTTCAATCAAGAGCTTATTCTATTTAGAAGGCAGTTTTTATTATTTTGATGGGATTGAAAATAGGAAAATAGTATTAGAATTATAAATTTTGTTTAAATCACAAAAAAAAGCCTCTCAAAGGAGAGGCTTTAAATTTTGCAAATAGTCAAATAACAATTTTTTAGTT
>CAZUUI010000299.1:2569-2658 GCA_964622955.1 uncultured Chitinophagaceae bacterium
ATAAAAGATGGACAATTATGCCAGTTTGATTATGAAAATTACAAAATTAAACCTATAAAAACTTCAGTACCAATTGCTTCAATCAAAAG
>CAZUUI010000300.1:0-1756 GCA_964622955.1 uncultured Chitinophagaceae bacterium
TTAACCCCCCTATCTTTTCAGAAAGATAAACTGTCATTCCGACCATAGGGAGGACTCTCATAATTAAACCTTTAAATATTTGTGCCTTTGGTTAAAACCCATTCCTATTGAATCCTTCCAAATTTAAAATTCAAATTACTAATCACAAATCACTAATCACTATAAAACAGGTCAAAAACCCATTCCTATTGAATAGTTCAATAACTAATCCCTAAAACCTAATCCCTAATTCCTAAAACCTAATTTCTCAAAGGCTTCCCTGATTTCAAAATACTTTGAATACGCTCAAGTGTTTTTCGTTCGCCCAATAAACTCAAAAACGCCTCACGTTCAAGATCCAATAAATATTGTTCCGTCACTTTTGTAGGCATACTCAAATCGCCGCCACATAAAATCCAAGCCACTTTTTGAGCAATTTTTTTGTCGTGCTCACTCGCATAGCCTCCTATCAAAAATCCTTCTACACCTGCATACAATCCCGCCAAACCTTGACGTCCCATTACCAAAATATCATTTTTCTCAATAGGTCTCGTATATCCATTTTCAGCCAATTGTATCGCTTTGCGCTTAGCTTCCAATAATTGTCTACTCGCATTTACGCATACCGTATCTTTTTCTTTTATAAACAATCCTATATCAAACGCTTCATAAGCCGAAGTAGCCGTTTTTGCGGTAGCTATCGCTGTAAATCTATCCGCAAGTATAGGTAAAATAGGGTCGTTGGGACCTGCCAATTGGCTCACACGAGCTGCAAGTTCCTTAGTGCCGCCACCAACTCGTCGTATTCTTGCTCCAAAGCCAACATATATACCATTGCTAAATTGGCTCCTGCCGAAAAATTAGCCGCATCATTCCCCAACACAATTCCTCTAAAATCGCCTTGTTCAGCCAAATCAATCGCCTTGTGAATCCCTTGCATTATTTCACCGCCAATTGCATTCATTTTGGTATTAAACTCTACGTTCAATATGCCATCGCCAAGGTCTATCAGATTACAGCCACTATTGCTCCAAACCGTTTTTTCTTTTCGTAAATTATCCAAAATTATAAACTCTTTTTGGCTATCTACTGGCAAATAATTTTTGGTAGCAATGTCATAGTAGAGACGAACACCGTTTTCTACTTTATAGAAACTCGTATGCCCAGCATCCACCATTTCTTGTACCCAAGCCGCACATTGATGACCTTCCGCTTGCATCGCTTCCAATGTTTTGGCTACATTCAGCACATCCCACGTCTCAAAAGGACCCAATTCCCAGCCAAATCCAGCCTTCATCGCATCATCTATCAAATACAAATGATTGGCTATTTCAGGAATTCGATGCGTTACATAAGCAAAAATTTTATAATTCAATTTTTTCAAAAATGCCGCTCCCGCATCATTTTGTTTTGCCAAAATTTGAAGGCGTTTTTTCAGATTTTCTTCTTGTTTTGCAGCACCTATAGAGGCAAAACTCGTTTTTTCTTGTTTGCGATAATCTTTCAGTTTTGTATCAAAAACCAAAATTTCAGTTTTCCCCTCGGCATTCTTAGTTTTTTTATAAAAACCTTGTCCCGTTTTATCACCCAAGAAATTTTGTGTCGCCAAATAATTCACATATTCAGGAATCTGAAAGCTAGCATTCGACTCATCATTAGGACAATATTGCGCCACGCCTTGCGCCACTTTTATCAGCGTATCCAGCCCCACAGCATCCGACGTACGGAACGAAGCCGATTTCGGCTGTTCGATCAACACCCGCGACGAGAACGTGAA
>CAZUUI010000300.1:1766-2653 GCA_964622955.1 uncultured Chitinophagaceae bacterium
CGATTTCGGTTTCCCTGTCAAAGACCCCGTCAAATTATCAATATCCTCAATCTTCATATCCATCTCATCCATCAGATGAAAGACACTCATCATACTAAAAACCCCAATTCTATTGGCAATAAAGGCAGGCGTATCTTTGCACAATACAGGAACTTTACCCAAATACAAATCCGCATATTTTTGGAAAAATTCAACAACTTCCAGTTTCGTTTTTGTAGAAGGGATAATTTCAAACAATTTCAAATAACGAGGCGGATTGAAAAAATGCGTCCCACAAAAATGAGTTTGAAAATCCTCCGAACGCCCTTTTATCATCATTTCTATCGGAATTCCCGAAGTATTTGACGTTATCAATGTACCCGGTTTTCTGTATTTTTCTACTTTTTCATAAAGCGACTGCTTAATGTCTAATCGCTCTACAACCGCTTCTATAACCCAGTCCATATCCGCTATACGCTGCAAATCATCGTCAAAATTTCCCGTTTGGATTCTACTCGCAAAAGACTTATTGTAGATAGGCGAAGGATTGCTTTTTAAAGCAAAAGCCAACGCATCATTAACTATTTTGTTTCGCATAGCAGGTTTATCGCCAGCATCTTGTGGCACAATGTCCAGCAACAAAACCTCCAATCCAATATTTGCAAAATGACACGCGATACGGCTGCCCATTACACCCGAACCTAATACTGCTACTTTTCTAATTTTACGTTCCATATTTATATTTCTAATGTTATTGTATATTAAATTTCAGATGCAAAAATAATCATTTTTTTTAATTTACCAAACAAACGTTTGGTAAAAATTGATTTTTTTAATAAAAAGTAATAAAATCAGGGCGTGCCCTCGCCAAAGAGGCCAAAACATAAGCCATCCATAAACTAAAATTC
>CAZUUI010000301.1:0-2640 GCA_964622955.1 uncultured Chitinophagaceae bacterium
AAATACTGATACTGGAATTAACACAGAAAGCGCCTATCTTGGTTTTGGCGGATATTTACTAGGATAACGTATGCCACTAAGCAAAATACATTCATCTTCAATTTTAGATGGAGCTGTCACAGCTTCAGATTTACATACTACTGCAGTGACAGATAAGTTAGGTTATACTCCAGCAAATAAATCAGGTGATACGTTTACTGGTACTCTTGGAACATCATCTAATTTAGTATATAGACAACTTAAGTTTGATAGCTCAAATAACACAGTTGGTCCATCAACTGCGTCAGAAGATGCATATAGACATTTTAATGGTTGGAACTTTAAAAACCTAGGTATGTTTCAATTTAGAGGTGGAAGTCAATACTTACACATTAGAACAAATCTAACTTCTGATGGTTTAATGCTTCAAGCATTATGTCAAGGGTATTTGTATAACAATGGTAATTCATTTGGAATTATGGGATTATACACATACCAAGGAGGTATTATTAATACTCATATTCAAAATATGGGCAATCATGGTTTTAATGGGTGTTATAGAGGCTCTGGGGGAAACTTATGTCTTCGCCTGGGTAGAGGTGGGAGGGGGTACACTGAAGGATATGTGACTGTATACTTTCACTCCTTTGATGCACCAACACAAAACGCATGTGAGGTCATTGCATATGCTCAAAATAATACTTCTGGGAGTCACTTCTAATGTCTGATTTTATTGAATTTATTAAACCAGATGGAACTATTGAAATGGTTCATAGAAATGCAGAAGCTTTAGAAGAATATGCTAGACAAGTTACTGCTAATATTGCTCCAAATCCAGAAATCGAAAATAATATTGAAGAAGTATTAAGAACAGAGTATAAAAGACAAAGAGCAATTGAGTATCCTCCTTTAGTTGATTTTGCAGATGCAATGTATTGGTCTTCTAAAGGTGATAACACAAAATTAAATGCTTACTACTCTAAGTGTGAAGAAGTTAAAAATAAATATCCGAAAGTTTAATTATGCCATTCTTAGGTAAACAACCTTTATCAGGTGAATTTAAAAAATTAGATACGATTGTACCTAATGGTGCATCGTCATACACATTATTATATAATGGTGCTCAATATACACCGGGACAAGCCGAACGTCTACAAGTTTCTGTGAATGGTGTTCTTCAAGCACCAGGCGTTGCTTTTACAGTTGATGGATACACAATTACTTTCTCTGAAGCTTTAACTGCTTCTGATAGTATTGACTTTATTACTGCAATGGGCGAAGTAGCTAACGTAACTACAGTAGCAGACGCTTCAGTCACTCCATCTAAATTAGCAGATTCATTAGCGATTGGTACAACGCCAATTCGTGTAAATACAGACTCAATTGACACAGACGTAACTATTGGTGCAAATCAAAATGCATTTGTTGCTGGTCCAATTACCATAAATAGTACTATTGTAATTAATGGAACATTAACGGTTATCTAATATGGCTAGTGATTTAACAGTACAAACAATTCGAGGTCCAGCATCTGGCGCTAACGCTAATAAAGTCATAGTACCTGCTGGACAAACACTTACGCTTGTAGATAAACTAGCGTATGATAATATGCCAATTGGTAGTGTATTGCAAGTTGTAACTATGAAAGCAACTACATTAGCTTCTCAAGATACTACAACTTTCTCAGAGCCAACTAGTGCATATAGATTATCAATTACGCCTAAGTATTCAAATTCTAGAATATTTTTAACTTATGGTTTTAACGTTAACGTTCAAGGTACACTTTCTGTAATTTATCACTTTAGGGCTGTACGTAATCCTGCTTCTGGCGGAACACTACTAACAAGCGATGGTGGAAACTTTGATGGCAATTTAGGTAATAGAACCAATATGAATATGTCACATCGTGGACCAGTTGGTGATACTAACGACGCATTCTTTATGTTTTTCCAAGCGTGGGATGAACCAGCAACTACATCACAAGTACAATATGGTTTACATGGCCGTCGTGAAACTGGTGGCGTTGGACAAATTTATTATAATCATAGTGCATCTAATACATCATCATTTGGATGGATGGCACCATTTACAATCACTGCAATGGAGATTAAACAATAATGGCTGTCTCTACTGCATACATTAATCAGATTCTTCCAAAGGACGCAACTGGTGTTTCTATTCCAGGTCACGTAGTAGGATATAAATCTGTAGCAACTACTACGCCTATTTCTTTATCTGCAGGTGCTGGTTGGATCCAATTACTGACAATGGATTATACACCATTAAGCGCTAATAATAAACTTGTTATTAGTGTAAATCTGCCTAACTTAAGAAAAACTACAGGTGCTGGTGTAAATAGTTGGTTTGGTGGAATTATTAGAATTGGTGGTAATGATATTGATGCTGGTAGTTTATTTGGTGCAGCTGGATATCCAGAAACATTCAGTGATCAGCGATATATGCTGCATAGTCAAATTGAAACTGCTTCATATAGTGGTACAAAGAGCATAACGTTCTTTGGTAATTCTTCATCAACTGGATCTGAATGGATTGTAAGTTATCAGGGGAATATGACTAGATTAATGGTTATGGAGATTGCACAATGACAGGTATTCTAAAAGTTGATACAATTCAAAAGAATAATGGCGCAACTCCAACTGC
>CAZUUI010000302.1:0-1554 GCA_964622955.1 uncultured Chitinophagaceae bacterium
TCATCGACATTTCAATCAACGGAGAAGCTAGCGGCAAAGTAAAATTGGTAAAGGATTAGAATTTCTTTAAATAAAAGTATAATAGAAAGGGATGAAATGAAGATTTCGTCCCTTTTTTATTTAATATTAATTTTTTTTATTATTTTTGCATTGAAAATATTGAGAAAAAACTAACCAATCAAAAGATTTAGCTTTTTCTTTTTTATACTTAAATAAAAAAAATATGAAAGTAAAAATTACTTGTAAATCTTATTTGTCAATTGTTGCTATTCTCTTTTCATTGATTTCTTCCTTTGAACTGAAGGCTTCACACGTTATGGGTGCTGATATTACGTATCGTATGATTGATACTGTAAATGGGGTTTATGAATTTAAATTAACTCGATATAGATACTGTGGGGGAATTAATTATAGTAACAATCAAATTAATATTGTATCATCTCAAGTAAATGTGATGTTAAATTTGACATTGTTGTCTTCAGAAACCGTGGAAGTTACCCCATTGTGTTTTCCACCAGATATAGCTGTTGCAAAAACTACGCATTGCCCAGGCCCTAATGTAGCGCCATTAGCTCCCGATTTTATAAAAGGTGTAATGAAGGAAGTCTTAACTTGTACATATACAGTGGGTAGAAATATTGGTCCTGCTTATGCTGGTTATGAAGAGTGTTGTAGAAATACTATCACGACACTTACAAGCTCTCCTGCTTTATATGTAATGACCGCTTTTAATACGAAGTATGCAAACAATTCAGTTGTTTTTACCAGCAACCCTGTGCCTTATTGGTGTAAAGGTAGAGAAAACACTTATTCACTAGCTCCGGTGGATTCTTTCGACCCAAAATATATTAAAATTGGGAATAAAATCGTCTTAAGAGATTCTATAGCTTTTGTTAGATACACCCCTTGGTCAGCACCTGCATCAAATGTTAATCTAGCATACCAGATGTTGAATCAACAAGTTAGCTATGTAGCGCCTTTAAACCAGAATAATTTTTTATATACTACCAATGGAGTTTCGATGAATCCATATACAGGAGTAATTAGTGCACAACCCGATAGAGATCAAGATGCTGTATTGGCAGTTGCGGTTCAAGAATGGCGGGCAATACCTAGTGCAAATGGTGGTTATACTCGTGAAATGATAGGATATGTATGTAGAGATTTGCAGTTTTCGGTAAGAGATAATTGTGGCCCCGTTGTAGACAGCGGAATTATTAAAGATTCAAGTTATGGAATCAATAAAATCAATTCAAATACGCTTCAAATATGTGGCAGACAGCCCGGAAAAATTGTTTTTAAGTTAAATGGCTCCGCAAATCAAACGATGAAATTGGTTGAAAAAGCTTCCAATAAATACAATGCTCAAAACTTTAAAAATTACCAATTCAATACTTATAAAACGGTTTTAAATAATATTGAAACACATTATGGAATTGTTACATTTGATTCTGTTGAAGGTACTAGTGTGGATAGACTCCTGTTTGATTTTTATACTTGTAATAACTACGGTATGAAGTCAATCTATGACATAGGATTCGTTATTCAATATAA
>CAZUUI010000302.1:1564-2627 GCA_964622955.1 uncultured Chitinophagaceae bacterium
CTATGACGTTGGACAAAAAGGCTGTTAACTTTTGTCAAGGAGCAAAACCCATTCGTATAAATTCGACAAGTGCCAAAAAGGTATCTTGGAGCCCAAAAACAGGGATAGTAGCTGCTGGCCCCGATAGTGTTTGGATAGAGGTAGCACCTTCGGCGCCTACTACATATACCGCTAAAGGATTGGATTTAGATACTACAAATATTTGTTCGGTTTTTAGTTCGGTTTTTGTGGATTATAAGCCTAGTATGTCTTATACCCTTTCTCCAAAAACAAAGTCATTGTGTTTTATGGATTCTTGTCTTATAGATATTAATCTTTTGGGGATAGATACACCTTATACCGTTAAATGGATAAATACAGAAGGCCTATTGTTTGATAGAATAAATAAAAGAGCTACAAATTCCGCTTTTAATCCTATTACGTATGGTATTAAGAATAAAGATTTTGTGGTTCAAATTACCAATAATTTAGGTTGTTTGAAAGAAGATACGTTTAAAGTAATTTTTAACGGAATTGTTCCATCTGCTACTATTGTGCCCAATAGAACGTCTTTTTGTATAGGCGATACTACTGCGGTAGAAGTAAAGATTTCTCCAAAATTTTCTGCACCGTCACTTTTCAAGAGCAATACAGATTCAATTACAGCTACTATTTCATCGGGTAACGTCAACTATCCAACCACAGGGTGTACGGGTAGTATGTGTTATCCAAATATTTATGGAACAACAGGCATAGGCAAATCGTCTAGCACTCGAATTTTATATACAAAAAGTCAGCTAAATGGAGCAGGTGCCAAAGCGGGAATAATAAAATCGATTGCTTTTAATTTGATAAATGCTGATGTAAAGCTTTATGAATACTTTACGATAAGAATGGGAGCGACATCTGGAACTACGGCTAATGCTACAGCGCCTTTGTTTACCGTATTTGATACAAAAGCAATAAATCCAACATTAGGATGGAATACATATACCTTTGATAGAGCCTATGATTGGGATGGAAAAAGTAATATAATAGTAGAATTTTGTATTAAAAAAAATGCAGATACGAATGTAGTCAATAG
>CAZUUI010000303.1:0-2624 GCA_964622955.1 uncultured Chitinophagaceae bacterium
ATTTATGTTTTTGGATGTTATCGTTGAGTGTAAGAAAAAATATCATTTTAAGTTAGAGAATTTATATCATCTTAATGGGATGATTAGAGGTGCTAGAGCGTCTATCCTTATTGAAAAATTGCTCTAAAAATATTTCATTAAGTGTTTGATTAATAATAAGATATAAGAGTTTTTGAAAATTTGACAAGGAATTTTATATCATAAAATGAAATTTGATTAAGAAAAGGAGGTATTATTACTTATCTTTGCCCGTACTAATTTAATCAAGACATTTTGCGAGCTCGGTTTATACTTAAAAAACATACTATTTTTGCAGCACTGTTAATAGCTTGTATAAATTATGGTTTTGCTATACCCAATTTTATTTATTCAAATTATGTTTCAAAAACTTTTGGTGTAAAAGATGGATTGCCACAAATTCAAATTACCAAATTATTTGTAGACAAAAATGGATTTTTGTGGATCGGTACTAGAAATGGAGTAGCTAGATGGGATGGAAAAAAAATGTATTCTATTTTGAATGAAGATAGTTTGAAAATATATCCTCAACAAGTAGAAACCATAAAAGAGTTGCCCGATGGATCAATTTTTGTTTTATATTCCGTAAGAAATGGACTTTTAAATTTTGTATTAATCAAAGGAAATAAACCTGTTTTTTATAATTTTAAAATACCTGCAAAATATAAAATAATAAAGCCTATTCAAACGAAAGTAACATTCATAGGTCAAAATTTGATTCGGTTTAATTTTCAAATTGATTCTTTAATTCAGGTTTGCGAGTTTAATAGAATAGATAAAAAGTTTTTGTCTAAACTAGTGATTGAAAATGTAGTTCAGCTGCACTTAGCAAGTAAAGATTTTATTTTATATTCAAAAAAAGCAAACGATTCGTCTTCGCTTATTTTTTATGGACAAAAAAATAATAAAATTGTTACATGTAAGAAAATGGATATAACTCGTTTTCAATCCTTTCAATCAACAAAAATTCAATCGTTGAGTTTGATTGGAGAACAATATGTGAGCTATAAGAACAATAAAATATATCGATTCAAGATTGACAAAAAATTACAATTTTATATCGATTCCATTTCGCCTCCATTTCAAATGAGAGAGAATGATAGAATTCGAATTTCTCATAATGGATTTATGTGCAGAAAAGGAAATGCTCTTAGCTATTTCTGTGATGAAAAAGGTTTTTTGTCGCTTGATAAGATGGACATTGTATGGGATTTCCTAAAAGATAAACAAGGTAATTTATATATAGGTACCGAGCACGGATTGCGTTGTTTTTTCAATCAAGGAATTGAAGAAATAAAATTTAACAACGAAGGGGTAAATGATAATATTTCAAATATTTCTAGAATAATTAATGGAAAATATTATTACAGTACTTCTAGATCAGGGATTTTTGAGTCAAGTGATAATAAGACATATAATGTTTTAAAAATACCCGGCTTCAATAGTAAAATCGCATTATCTCAAGTTGTTTCAAACAACCAAAATGATATAATTTATCCTATTATAGAAAATAAGAAAATAGTTTTTAAAACAAATGGACAGTTTAAGTATTTTGATATAGATGAAAATGGACCAATATACAGTATAAAAGTTAATCCTATTACTCAAGATATTATTGCTTCTATTGGAAATGGAATATATAAGTTCGATGCAAAAAATAAATGTATCGCCAAACTCAAATTTAGGACTAAAACATGGGAAGGAAAAAGAATATATGATATGTCATTCGATAATAATGGCACACTTTATTTGAAAAATGAATTAAATACATTTCTATTATCTTTGAATGGAAAGGAGGCTATTTTGTCAAAAAATGAAGTTCCAGGCTTTTCGGTTTTTTGTGATTCGTATAATTCAGTATGGATAAATTCTGGAAAATCTATGAGTGTTTTTAAACAAAACAAGCAATTTTTTTTACAACATTTACCTATCAAAACCCCTATAATGTCAATTTCGCAAGTAGGTAAATGGCTGATTATTGGAAGTCTTCAAGATTTGACTTTAATGGATTTAGAAATTTGGCATCAAACCGCCATTGAAGATTATTATACTTTTTCCGTAGACAATCAACTGAATATTTTAGAAGGAAATCAGAATAATTTTTTTGTAGAAAATGATAGTGTTTTTTATTGGCCATGTTTGGATAAGGTATTAAAATTTAACGTGAATAAATTAGTCAAACTGGAACATGTGCCGCCTAAAGTAGCAATACAAGAGTATGTTTTTTATAATGAAAATGAAAAAAATAGTATGTTTGATACGTTTTTGCAAAGAGAATATCTCATTCCCTCTAACTTTAGAAATTTTGATATAAAGTTTGCATGTCCTACTTATATCAATCATAATAATATTCAGTATCGATATAAAGTAAAACCAGATGCTCCATGGGTCTATATCAATTCCAATGAATTGATAAGAATTATTGACATTGAAAAAGGTATTTATCAGTTTGAAATTCAAGCATCTTTTGATGGCGTATTGTGGAATGAATCCGTAAAATCCCTCCCAATAGTTTTTCAACCTCGATTTTATGAAACTTTTATGTTTTGGGCCTTTTTAATATTAAGTATAGCGTTTGTTGGATATTTCGTACTGATTCACTTTTT
>CAZUUI010000304.1:0-2619 GCA_964622955.1 uncultured Chitinophagaceae bacterium
GTGCTTTGGACGGTTCCCAAAGTTTATCTATTTCCTGAGGTACGCCCATTTCTGACTCATGATGATTTGTTATTAGCCCTTAACTCTCGTCAAGAGTTGTAAACTAAAAAGGGGTTTTAAAATAGAAAAACAATATAAGATCTTTTCTTGATTAAAAGGTAAAAACCAAATAGTAAAATTAATATTGGACTATATTGAATATATAAACGTTAAAAATAATATGTAGCTACGAAATTTTTTTCGTTGATGATGAAAGTCCCGAGACAATGAATTCGGGTACGAGTTTTTCTGATAAGAAATCTATTTCATATTCAATAGGCTCAGGTTTTAACCTGAGAAAAAAGAATTGAATTTGACAAACTATTTCTTTAACCCTATCCCCAACTCATCCAATTGTTTTGGATCTACGTAAGTAGGAGCATCCATCATCATATCTTTGCCGTTGCTGCTTTTTGGGAAAGCGATAACGTCGCGGATAGTATCGCCACTAGTCATCAACAGTACCCATCGATCCAGTCCAAAAGCACATCCACCGTGAGGCGGCGCACCATAGCGGAACGCATTGACCATGAATCCAAATTTGTTTTCAATTTCTTCCTCGGTCATACCTAGAATATTGAAGATTTTATCTTGAAGCTGTTTGTCATGAATACGAATCGAACCACTCACAATTTCATTTCCGTTGATAACCATGTCATAGAGTTGTCCACGCACTTTAAGTGGCTCACTCTCTAAGTATTGAACATCTGTTTCGTGTGGCATACAGAATGGGTGATGCATAAAAATAGTCTCTCCCGTCTCTTCATCTAGCTCAAATAATGGAAAATCCACAACCCAAAGCACGCTATAGTCGCCTTCTTTGATCCAGCCATTATTTTTGGCAAGTTCTAGACGAAGATCGCCTAAAGATTTACGAACTTTTGATGCACGCTCGGCACCTAATAGAATTAAATCGCCTTTCTCAGCGTCAAATGCTTTAAGAATTGTTTCAAGTTGTTCGGGCGTATAAAACTTATCTACGCTAGATTTGATACCTTCATCATTCCATCTTATCCATACGAGTCCATTAAGTCCACGGTGCGATTCTTTTACAAAATCGGTCAACGCATCAATTTGTTTTCGGGTATATCCCGCACAGCCTTTGGCGTTCAATCCCGCTACAATTCCTTTGTTTTCGATTACTTGATTGAAAACAACAAACTCTGATTTTGGCAAAATATCTTGTATTTCTACAATTTTGCAATCAAAACGCAAATCTGGTTTGTCGCTTCCGTAGTATTTCATAGCATCGTGAAAGGTAATGCGAGGAAAATCGGGTAAATCGATGCCTTTTATTTTTTGGAAAACCGTTTTGGTCATACCTTCAAACATATTGAGCACATCTTCTTGGTGCACAAAACTCATTTCGCAGTCTACTTGTGTAAATTCGGGTTGACGATCGCCACGAAAATCTTCATCACGGTAGCATTTTACTACTTGATAATATCTATCCATTCCCGATACCATTAGTAATTGCTTCAAAATTTGCGGTGACTGAGGCAATGCATAAAAATTGCCAGGGTGCAAACGACTAGGTACTAGGAAGTCGCGTGCACCTTCGGGGGTTGACTTAATGAAATTAGGCGTTTCTATTTCTATAAAATCTTGATTGTCTAGATATTCACGAATTACTTTCACCATTTTGGCACGAGTAATCAATCGATCGCGCATCACAGGACGGCGAATATCGAGGTATCGATGACGAAGACGTATTTCTTCACTGCCATCGGTATCGTCAATAATGGTAAAAGGCGGCGTTTCGCTAGCACTAATCACTTTAAGTTCCGCTACTTCTATTTCGATATCTCCCGTAGGATTGTTTTTGTTTTTTGAGCTACGTTCGATCACCGTTCCCGATACCTGAATTACAAATTCACGGCCAAGCTTGCGCGCTTGTTCGGTCAAATCTGCATTTTTTTCGGTAGAAAAAGCCAATTGGGTTATTCCATATCGATCTCGAAGGTCTATAAAAGTCATTGCACCAAGGTCTCGATTCGTTTGAACCCAGCCCGAAAGCGTTACTTGCTTACCTAAATCTTCAATTCTCAATTCGCCACAATGATTGGAACGGTACATATTCTATGTGTTTTTATTTTAATAAAAAAGGAGATAGGAATTGTAAAAAAATACTATTCTTATCTCCATAATCTTGCGGAAAGTAAGGGATTCGAACCCTTGAAACCCTTTTGGGGTTTACACGCTTTCCAAGCGTGCTAGATCAACCACTCCTACAACTTTCCTTCTTTCTAATTCAAAAACCTCATTTTCATTAGAGGCGCAAAAATAAGAAATTTTATTTATATGGGTTCTGCAAATGATTAATGACCCAAAATATAAGCAAAAATAAGCGGTGCTACTATCGTGGCATCACTTTCTACGATAAATTTAGGGGTATTGATATCCAATTTTCCCCAAGTGATTTTTTCATTGGGAACAGCTCCCGAGTAGGAACCATACGAAGTAGTAGAATCCGAAATTTGACAGAAATAACTCCAGAATGGAACATCATGCCATTCCAAATCTTGGTACATCATAGGTACAACACATATAGGGAAGTCTCCAGCGATTCCACCACCTATT
>CAZUUI010000305.1:0-2587 GCA_964622955.1 uncultured Chitinophagaceae bacterium
AGACAATGAATTGGGAAGTGCGTGTTTGAAAATAGTTCTCCACTCGCCATATCCAAGAGACTGAGCCGCTTGAATAAATTCTAGACTTCTTACTTTTAGTAATTCAGCTCTTGTATATTTGGCGATACCTGTCCAGCTTGTAAGACCAATAATTACCATTACCATCAATATGGAAGGACTTTTCATTACCGCTACAATTGATAATATTAGTAGCATTGTTGGAATAGATACTTTTACTTCAATCAATCTTGAAATTAGAATATCTACAGGTACATCTATCTTCTTCCCAAGTATAGGTATTCTCTTTAAGATATTAGCCAATACATTTGCCAACGTAATAAAACTAAAAAGAATGATTAAACTTAATAATAACTGCAGTAGAAACAACCCTAAATGATTGGCCAAAGCCTGGGATAAATGATATCCTCTAATACCAAATGCGTAATAAACCCCCAATAATCCAAAGAAGATATTCAACCAAAAACGAATACGACTCATTTGCAATCCATGATCGCCATAATATCCTGCCAATGCACCCAAAAAGATACCAATCACAACTGATAATGACATTGAAATAATACCTACCAACATAGCGGTTCTTGTACCATGTATCATACCCGCAAGTACATCTCTACCCAAGTTATCCGTCCCCATAAAATGCCTCCAGCGTGAGCTTTCCACATCTTGATCATCAAATGGACTTTTATAATCTTTATTCTTCAAATCCATATTCTGAGGAGAATAAGGTATTGGAGTACGCACTACACTTTCATAGGAAATTTCTTGCCAGTTTACATTAGAAAATTCGGGTGGATATTTTGTCAATCCCAAAGCTACGCCATAACTTTTAAATATTGGGAAATAAGATTCGCCATTTACTTTACAATATATGGGTTTATCATTAGCTAAAAAATCTGCAAATAATCCTATAAAAACTATAACGTAAACCATACGCAACGACCATACAGCTACCCTATTCTTTTTAAATTGTCTTTTTACGATTGCCCAATAACTTTGGTCTAAATTTTTATTATTTTGAGTTGTACTCATCTTCAATTACTTTATTTATCAATTATCAATCTCTTACAAAAATTATTTATCGTATGAAATTCTTGGATCTACAATGCTATACATCAAATCGGCTACTAAATTCCCTATTAATGTAAGTATAGCAGACAACATCATTACCGTAAATATCATTGGAAAATCTCTTGCCGTCAAGGCTTCTAGCGATATTTTGCCCATTCCAGGAATACTGAAAATAAATTCAATCACAAAAGAACCTGCAATAATAGCTGGAAATATTGAAGAAAAAATAGTGATGATTGGAATTAATGAATTTCTAAAAGCATGTTTCCAAATAACTGTTTTTTCTGTATTTCCTTTAGCTCTTGCGGTACGTATAAAATCTTGACCAAGCGTATTCAACATACCTGCACGCATTTGACGAGACAAATAAGCAATACCGCCATACGTGAGACAAAATACAGGCAATATTAAATGATAAGCTCTAATTCCAAATACTTCTCCAAATCCCATATCCGAATCCACTTCACCTACTCCATACGTGGGAAACCAATTCATCCCATACTCATCTGTAGTAATAAAAGTAACTAACATAGTCGCAATCCAAAAAGAAGGTAATGAGTTGAGTATAAATAAGAAAATGGTAGAAATTCTATCTTTAGCATTTCCTTTGTTCACAGCACTAAAAACGCCCATAGGAATTGAAATCAAATAACCAATGATGATACTGATAAAATTCATCATTAAGGTCCAAGGAATAGCATCAGCCAATTTACTAGCAATAGGTCTTCCATCCAAATAAGAATTCCCAAAATCGCCTCTCAAAAAGCCTTTTACTTGTCCAGGCTCTTCCTCTCCAAAAAACCAAGGCGCATCACCCAAAAGCCATCTATGATATTGATTTTTAATACCATACCACTTAATAGAAGGAATATAATTTTTAGAAGGTGTAGCTGTTGTTTTTACTTCATTATAACTCTTTTGCAATTCTAAAAAAGAACTATGCAAAGACACCAATTTGCTATTATTTGAACTATTTTTCAATAGAGAATTCAAATTGTTATTGATATCAAAATCATCACTTGTCAAATAAAGCAAATTCAATTTCTGCTTAATTTCCTTCATATTCTCAAAAACCGTACTATCCGTTTGAATATCAAAAAGGCTCAACTCTATTTTTTTAATTTGATAAAAATACGTTTGTATTTTATCCCAATTACCATATTGAGATGTTAAATCTTCTAAAGTTTCTCTATCGCTTCGTTTCACGATTTTATACATTGTATCAGGCTCAGCGGCAGTTCCCAATCCAAAGTAGAATGTAGGCAAATTGAGTCCTAAATTTTCTGCTTTTTCGTAATAGGCTTTTTCATTAGCCATTTTTTCTTGGGCTTGACCTGCATCGCCGCCATTGTCTTTATTTCCTAGAGCCAATTTTACAGGATCTCCTGGGGTAATTTTACTCAATCCAAAAGTTATTAATGAAATAATAACCAAGGTAGGAATAAAATAGGTAAGTCTTTTTAAAATGTATTTGAACATGAATCGTATTTTTTCAGAA
>CAZUUI010000306.1:0-1658 GCA_964622955.1 uncultured Chitinophagaceae bacterium
ATTGGACTATATTGATTGTATGAACGGTATTACAAAGAAATTATTGCAAAAAGTTCGTCTTTCAAATGAACTCTTTTTGTTCTTAATGCATTCAACGTAGCGTCAGAGGTATTTTCAGCACCAGTCTCTATTCTATGAATTTCATTATTGACTTCGTGATATTCGTCAAATAATTTTCTAAAATGATTGTCTGATACTTTCAATTCGTGAATTCTTTGTTCAAATTCAGGGAATTCGTGATGCAAATCGTGCTTTTCCATTTGGATATAATTTTAATTGTGAATAATACCACAAAGCTATTGCGGGTTTTATCAAAAGTCAAATTTATTATACTAAAATATCAAATAAATTGATGAAAAGAAAAATTGAATTGAATACGTGTAATTTTATTTACACTACATACACAAAAGCATTGATATTCATCCCTGCGCCTACTGATGCAAAAACAATGGCATCGCCCGTTTCTACTTTGTGGTCTACCATTCGATTGTGAACCACCATATCATATAGCGTAGGAACCGTAGCTACCGAACTATTCCCAAATTTATGAATGCACATAGGCATAATTTTTTCGGGAGCATCAATATTATAGAGTTTGTACAAATCGCGAATAATCGCCTCGTCCATTTTTTCATTTGCCTGATGAATAAATATTTTCTTGATATTTTCTATGCCAATTTTAGAATCGTCAATACATTCTTTTATAGCTAGAGGCACTTGTTTCAATGCGTATTCATAAACCTTGCGTCCTTTCATTTTGATATATCTATGATTTGGGCAAGAGTCGGGCTTGTATGAAGCCCCAAAATAGATATAATCTACCTCTTCCATACTATGCGAAAGGGTACAATGATTCAAAAGTCCGGAATCAGAATCCATAAATTCCAGTACACAAGCGCCTGCACCATCCGAAAAAATCATAGAATCTCTATCGTGTGGGTCGGTTACGCGACTCAATGTTTCTGCGCCTATTACCAATGCACGTTTGCCTACACCTGCTTTAAAAAAACAATCCGCTTGTATAAAAGCCTGTACCCAACCTGGACATCCAAAAAGCATATCATAAGCCACACATTTTGGATTTTGAATTTTTAGGGTATGTTTTACCCTAGCGGCCAATGATGGTACGGCATCGGATTGTATGGATTGATTGACAATATTCCCAAAATTATGCGCAAGTATGATATGATCAAGTGTTTCAGGATCAATTCCCGAGTCTGTTATCGCTTTTAGCGCCGCTTCTGCCGCCAAATCAGAGGTATTAAGTCCTTGACTAGCATATTTTCGTTCTTCAATCCCCGTGATAGATTTAAATTTTCTAACAATTACCTCTCCCGAAATTTCTAATTTCTTTTGATTTTCATCATAAAATTCATGTGATGAAAAATCTTCATTAGTTACAATAAGATCAGGAATTACGCTCCCCGTACCAATTATTTTTGTCTTGAACATATTCCTTTTTTATGTTTGTAGCAATAAATCCGTGAGACAATTTCTCACCATACAAAGGTAGTGATTTTTTTAAACTTACATCATAAATATCTAACGAATTAGCAAAAAATAGATACTTATTTTATATCTATAGTGGGTCAAAATCTTTTCTCATATAGATTTATAAAAATTCCACCTACTATCCCCCCCAATAAAAATCCCAATAA
>CAZUUI010000306.1:1668-2584 GCA_964622955.1 uncultured Chitinophagaceae bacterium
ATACAAAGGTAGTGATTTTTTAAACTTTCAACATAAATATCTAATGTTTAAGCAAAAAATTGATAATGGGCGTGCCCCTAAAGGGTCGGTCTATTCGCTTGTATCTCCTTCGCTTTGCTACGGAGGATATCGCTTCTATACCTCACGCAATAAAACCTTTAATTTTGAATTTTCTCTCAAAAATATAAATAAAAAATCCACCTACAATTCCCCCCAATAAAAATCCCAATAATACATCTAAGGGAAAATGAACCCCAATATACACTTGGCTAAATCCAATCAATAACACCCAAGCAGTAAGTAGAATTCGATATTTTTTTTGTGGAAATAAAAATGCCCAAAAAACCGCCAAGCTAGCGTGATTGAATGCATGACAAGAGGGACAACTATATGTTCCTACGCTACATAGCTTAAAATTGTGATAAAACCATTCACTTTCAAATAATACGCAAGGCCTAATCCGCTCAATAGTATTTTTAAGAATTTTGGCACACAAGAAATCAGAAAGGACTACGGCTAATATAGAAAGTAGAAATAGTGATTTCCAGCGTGTTGGATATTTTTTATAAATAAAAAATGCTACGAAAAAATATAAAGGAATCCAAGTTTTCTTTTCTCGAAGAATAGGGCACAGTACATCAAAAAAACCATTCTTAATTTCGTGATGTATGACAATAAAAAGATTTTTGTCGATAGAAAATAAGAAATCTTGCAACGTCATTTGTAATTATAGAGCGGGTAAAACTTGAGTTTTGCATTCGCCAAATCCTATTTTTATGCCGTCTTTTTCAGCAAATCCTTTAATGGTACAAGTATCATAATCTTGCATAAATACTCGAGTAGAACCATCTTTCATCGGAATAGGTTTTGTTCCTTTCCACGCAATTTCCAACATAGAACCGAACGATCCTTCGGT
>CAZUUI010000307.1:0-2582 GCA_964622955.1 uncultured Chitinophagaceae bacterium
TTCTAAGCCCTGCCTTGTATGCAGGCATTTCTTCATAAGGATCTTCTATATACACATATTCGCCTCTTTGTGAAATAACACTTCCTACACCACCATATTTTCCTGTGGTTTCTGCTCTAAAATCTTCGGTTTCAGCTTCCGAATAGAATTCGGTATACGGATCCAAACTCTCTAGCATAGCATCAATTCCTTTTCGGATAACGGTGCTAGGGTCTATTTTATCTACATAAAACACATTCAATTCTTTGAAGAGCGATACAAAAATATCGATATTTTTTGACACTTCAAAATAGTCTACCTGGCCTGTAGTAGCCGAAATATAGAACAAAGAGCTAATTCCAATTAAGGAAACGAGTACATATTTTTTGAATTTCATATTCATTTTTTATATAAATTTTCTTTTTTTTATTCTAATTCTTTATCCATGATTTTACTATCATGAAGTTTTACTGGGTTTTTGCCTTTTCGCATTTTTATATTCAAAAATTCAATAAATAACGAGAACATTATCGCAAAATACAAGTAGCCTTTTGGTATTGCATTTACCTCTAAACCATTCATAAATTTAAGATGCGACATGTGCGAAGCTTCTGCCAATAACATAACGCCAATTAAAATCAAAAATGATAAGCCTAATATTTGAATTGTAGGATTTTTATTCACAAAATCACTCACAGGTCCTGCAAATACCATCATAATGACAACTGAAATTATTACCGATACAATCATAATTTCCATACCTGTAGCATATCCAAAACCTTCGGGTGCTTCTTTTAAGCTCACCAATCCGATAGCAGTAAGAATACTGTCGAATGAAAAAACAAGGTTCAAAAGTGCTATTTGTATTATGGCTTTTGAAACGCCTCCTTTTGATTCTCTCGACGCTCCTTCCGTTTCGCCTTCTAATTTTTCGTGTATTTCGCTTACACTTTTATAGAGCAAGAAAAGTCCTCCAATCAAAACTATTAAGCTTTGACCCGATACACCAAAAGATAAAAAATCGTTGTGTAAGCTATAAAATGGTTGATTCAAAGACAAAATAAATGAAAGTCCAAAAAGCATCATTATACGGAATAATAACGCTAAACCTAATCCAATATTTCTTGCTTTGGGACGATCTTTTGCCGATAATTTTCCTGTAACTATGGAAATAAAAACAATATTGTCTATTCCCAATATAATTTCCAAAAAAGTTAAGGTTAAAATTGCGATTAATGCTTCGGGTGCAAATAAGGCTGCAAAATTCATAATAGTTGTTAAATTTCTAGTTTTTTTTTATTTAATATAATTACTGATAAATTGTAGTTTTACGAGACGAATATCATCTTTTGGCAAATCATCGTCTACAAAGGCTTTGTAGCATTCTTCTATATCGCCCATTTCATTACCTTTGAACCATTCAAACATTTCGTCCAATAATTCTCTATCCATAATGTCATTCAAATAATAATTGATATCTACCTTTGTGCCATTCATTACAATACTTTCAAGCTCGTCTACTAGCTCCTCAAATGAATATTGTAGTTCATCGGAAAGAATATCCAAAGATATTTTTTTGTCAATACTTTTAATGATTTTTACCTTATCGCTACTTTTGTTCACTACGGTACGAATGGTATAATCCATCGGTCGCTCGATATTGTTTAGCTCTACGTGTTTGGCTATTTCTTTTACAAATAATTCTCCAAATTTTTGAACTTTTGCTTTGGTAATTCCCGTAATATCTGCAAACTCTTCTAATGTTATAGGATATTTTAGACACATTTCCTCCAAAGAGGGATCTTGAATCAATACATACGGCGGTAACTCTTGTTTTTTTGCCTCAGATTTTCTCAAATCTTTTAATATCTGGAACAATGCCTTGTCTAGCGCCGAATGATTGCTTGAAGCTAATACAACACCTGTTTCATTTTCATAATCATGATTCAGTGCTATTTTAATTTGGAAAGGATTTTTTATATACTCATGTCCTTTAGGATTCATTTTTAAAGTACCATATTCTTCAATTTCTCTATAAATTAGATTTTGAATAATAGCATTTCTAAGAACAGATCTCCAATAGAGTTCATCTTTGTCTTTTCCTTCACCAAATTGAGGTAATAAATGATGCTTGTAAGACGTAATTGCATCGGATTTGATACCCGTCAAAATTTTGGAAATATGATGTATATAATGTGCTTCTTCACAAGCATTTATGGTTTCTAGTGCTAGCACCATATCTTGCGTAATATCTTTTTGTTCTTTTGGATTTCTACAATTGTCGCACATTTTATGCTCCGAACATTGATTGTCTTTATAATCTTGACCAAAATAATTTAGTAAAAATTTTCTTCTACATTCTCCCGTTTCAATATAGGCAACGGTTTCATCAATTAAAACCATCCCTCGCTCACGTTCCGTAACGGTTTTGTCGCTGAGCATTTTTTCTACTTTGTTTATGTCTTTATAATTAAAGTAGGCAATACAATTTCCTTCAAGACCATCTCTGCCTGCTCTACCTGTTTCTTGATAATAATTTTCAATACTCTTTGCAATATTAAAGTGAATTACAAAGCGAATGTCTGGCTTGTCAATACCCATAC
>CAZUUI010000308.1:0-2580 GCA_964622955.1 uncultured Chitinophagaceae bacterium
CATGCCCGTTTGTTTACCCACGAGCATTAATGCTTGCTCAGCTTCAAACTTGGACACGCCATATGGATCCATCGGAGCAGGCGTGTCATCCGCGGCAAAGGGATGTCCTAGTTCTGTCTTCTCACCATTTACCTTTATTGAACTTACAAACACAAAGCGAGCAACGCCTGCTAATGCAGCTTGTCTCGCCAAGCTCAGCGTGCCTTGCACATTTACAAGTCTATAAGCATCCAACGGGTCAAGGGCTTGGTCGTTCATCACATGAACTCTTGCAGCGCAGTGCACTACCGCACGTACACCCTTCAATGCTTCAGACCAATCTGTATCTGGCAATAAATCTGCGACGACAACTGGCCTAATATTCGTAGGCCATGTCATATTATTTTTCGAGCGTACCGAAATTACTATTTCATTTGCGAAACTTTGCGAAGCTAAAGCACGTGCCAAGCCTCCGCCGACAAAACCAGTAGCGCCAGTTACAAGTATCATATTTTTCTAAAATTAGCAATGAACTCAAACGAAATATTAATCACAGTAATCTGCATTTAAAAAGTCAGAACCTACACTATCTCGCTCGGATAAGATTGGGGGAATTATTATTGGATAATTTGAATAAAGCGGCCAATCAATAGCCAAACTCGGATCATTCCATCGAATAATGCGCTGCTTCGATGGGTCATATTCACAACTTGATTGCACATTAACAATAGCAAACTCAGACAACACCAAATAAGCATGAGCAACTCCCGAAGGGACCCACATTGCACCAGAATTCTCAGAAGTTAATAATTCTGCTTGCCACATACCAAATGTGGGTGATGATTTTCTAACATCTAAAACGACATCGTATATGGCGCCATAACTTACTCTTACTAGTCTAGCTTGTGGCTTTTCAATTTGATAGTGTATTCCTCTTAAAACGTCTTTTTTACTATATGTTTCATGACCATATTCCAATGCGTCTGCACCATCCATTAAGTCAGAAATGCCAGCCTTGTCGAAAGTTTTGATGACAACACCTCTATCATCGGACTTTTTTTCCAGCGCAAATATTTTTACATCTTCGATTTTTGAACGATTAGATAACTTCATTTAACTATCCTCTCAGTATTCACATTGATATGGGATTTAACAGGCTAGAGCTGATCAAATATTTGAAGCACGCCGATTACCCGATCACCAGAAACAACGACTAATGAGTTTACTTTTCGCTCAAACATCAGCTTTTCTGCATCCGCCATTCTCATGTTTGGCGATATTTGAATAGGCTGGGTTGACATAAATTCACGAGCCGTTAATTTTCTGCAGTCATCAAACTTTTCAAACGTGCGGCGTATGTCACCATCCGTAATCACACCGAGCAGTGACTGCTCTTTCATGACAATCGCCAAGCCGAGGCGACCCGTGGTGATGACTTGAACAACGTCACGGAAGCTATCATTTTCAGCGCAGATAGGCAAACGATCCTTATGCATAACATCAACCACTCTGCTAAGCAGTTTACGCCCGAGACTCCCGCCGGGATGAAAGCGTGCAAAATCTTCAGGCTGAAAATTTCTCTCAGCAGAAAGTGCCAATGCCAACGCATCTCCCATGACCAAGGTACAAGTTGTTGAACTTGTGGGTGCCAAATTTATATTGCACGCCTCACGTTCTACACCTACATCCAATACAACATTAGCGTGTTTGGCTAACGTAGATTCCAACTTACCTGTCAGCGCAATTACTTTGTTTTGTTGATGCTCTAAAAACGGCAGCAGTCGTATTACCTCTTCCGTTTCACCTGAGTTGGAAATTAACAGCACAACATCGTCTGCCCTAATCATGCCTAAGTCACCATGATAAGCCTCGCCTGGGTGCACGAAAAATGAGGACTGCCCTGTGGACGCCATGGTTGCAGCAATTTTTTGCCCAATGATTCCACTCTTCCCCATGCCCACCACTACCAAACGCCCGCTGGCCTCGAGTATTGTCTGAACCGCAGCATCAAATGAAGTGCCCATGCGTGAAGCCATGGCGTTTAATGCCGCCACTTGTGTCTCAATTGTTTTAATTGCCTGAGTTAAATTCGTCATATTTTGAACAGCATTGAATTTATTTTTCGATCGAAGATTTGCCCAAACGCATCTTAGTTAACATTTGAAGCACGAACATAATTGTCAGAGCCATTGAAATTAATCTAACAACTGGCCCCACATTATAAAGAGTCCAGCGTGGAGATGTTAATAAAATCATCATAGCAACAAGTTCAATCCAATAGCCCCGGCTGGTACAGAGCTTTGCTAGCAGCGCTGATAATATAAAAACTCCAGGATATCCTAGGAAGTAATAACAATAACTACCGATGAAGCCGCCATTACCCTGAACCGGGTAATGCTGCATAGAAAATACATTAACCTGAACCTGCTCAGGCAAGTACGATATTGGGAATAGCAAAGAACCGAAAACATTTCCCATGAATGACACCAGCCGATCATTGTACGAAATCAGTCCCTCATCTACTATCCTTATATATACAGAAGAAGCGTGCAATACAGCACCTTGATTTGACGAGCCAAGACCATCTGCAAGCATTGCCAT
>CAZUUI010000309.1:0-2578 GCA_964622955.1 uncultured Chitinophagaceae bacterium
ACACTTTTCTTTGGGTGAATATAATTCTCACTTGGATTGATTACAATTTGAATAAACAAATTTGCTTTCTCATTTGTACTTAACTCACAATTCTTTAATACATTCTCATTAAAGTAATCATAGATATTAACAATGTTATCTTTTGTAATACGAATTTTACGAACAACATTATCAGTTAAATCCCATAACTTATCAATAACCTCGTTAATTTTGAATTCACTATCTACATTGTAAACGAAAGGTAATATATCAACATCATCAACCATCGCTTGTATCATTTGAGGGTTTTTCCTATGTGCCTCACTTGGAGCGATTTTCCAATCAACCTCGTGACTCAAATACTTAATGATTTGATTTGTATGAATAGCAAAACATTCATCAGTATCACCCACGAAAATTGTTGAGGGTAATTTCTGACCTGCATTCTCATACTTCTTAATGTAGTAAAGACATTGAATAAGAATATTACATTGGGTAAGCTTGTTCTTTAGTGGAGTATCAAACTTAAACTCTAATAATGTTCTTAAATCTTTTTTAGTGTTAGGGTTTATTGCTTCCAATAAACCATCCCCACCGAAAGGTGAATTGATTTTAGAACCTTCGATTTTACTAAGTAATTCTGCTCTCCAAAAGTTCTCATTGTCTTTTTCAACTATTGAACTTTCTAATTGTGTTTTTAACTTGGACATAAAATTTTATTTTGGTGAACCACAAAGATAAATAGTTTTATAATAACAACCAAATTTTTTTGTTAAAACTTTCTTAAAGAAGAATTCCAAGGCACGGTGCCATCTCAAATTGTATTGGCAAATGCCAAACAAGATTCAAAAAACAAGCATGTTAGATTTTCTATCGAAATAAAAAACCCCCACCATTTCTGATGAGGGAACGTATTATGAAAACAAACAAAAAAGTTAGAACAAAGAAAATAATGAAATGAACATAACCACAACAAATATAACCAATCGTGTTGTATTACTTAATTCAAGTGTTTCATCATCATGATAATTTTTCATAGACATTTAATTTAGAATACAAATATACATCAATTTGTATTACCTACCAAATTTATTTTTCTCCCCGACGCACCGTGGCGGATAACATTTTATCTGGCAAGTGCCAAACAAGTTTGGGATGATCAGCTCCCGAAGGTGAGGTTCATTATGTAATACGTTTGCCAAACAAATTGTTCAGGACCTCGTCTGTGGTCCCATATTCCTCTAAGATGTAATACGGATAAGGGTTTCGTGGTTTTACACAACGTTTCACACCAAAAGGGGACAACAAATGCCAAACAAGTTTTCTCTGGAGACATTCCTGACTACGGGGGTAATAAAAAACCCCCGACTTGTATGACGGGGGTATAACACCTATGAAAACAAACAAAAAATTTACACCTTTACTTTAAATTTATCATTGTACTCTTTTATTATTTTATCATTCCTTTCTTTTTTCCTTTTTTTACTTTCTAATTTTCTTTGTTCCATTCTTTCTTTATTCACCTTATCCTTTTCTTCCTTTTGTTTTTTAACAACCACATATTTTTCCAACACCAATTCCGTTTTAGATTTGATGTTATCATTTTGAGGTTTACTTGTTACGTGGTAACCACCACAAGATATACAAAAATAACTTCGTGAGGGAGTGTAACCCTTTTCAAATTCATCATTATTATTGTTAAACTTAATAAAGGTTTCAGCCTTCTTTTCAGTTTCAAATAACATTTTTGTTCTATTACAATCATAACAGAACACTTTACATTTAGTCGGTTTCATATTTTGTATTGTTCGGATTTTATCCCGTTCCCGATTTTATAAGACAAAGATACAACTTCATTCTAATCTATTTAGAAAATGATGTTAATGTTTTGTTAAAGAATTCCTGAACCTGAAGACGTAACTCAAATTGGATTGGCAAATTTTCCATCAGAATTTTGGCTGATCCAGTGGGAATTGTTCTGGCAAATGCCAAACAACTTTTCTCAGGGACGTTCCGTGAATGGTCAGGGGAATTTTGCCAAACAATAAGTCAGCCGGATCAGGAGAAGAATTCGTGGTCAAAAAAAAACCACCTCGTTAGAAGTGGTTTCCAAAAGTGGGGGAACTTTTGATTAGTCAATTAAAATGTATCTTGTTCTATTCATTCTAATTTCCTTAATACTCTCAATCAAATAGGTTACAACGTTTACCTTATTCTCTATTTGTTGTTTCTCACTCTCTTTTCTCTTTACCAAATAGGACTCAAACATTTGTTTGTCTATTGAGTTTCCGTTGTACTTGTACTCAACCTTTGGATAAGACCTTTTAAACCACTCACACATAACATAGAACTTTGTTTGTGTTTTGGTATCGGTCAATACACATTTAGAGATATGGTTTTTACCACTCAAAGGAGAAGAAACGAAATCAGTTTCTTTACCCTCTTTTACTCTATTAGTGTTTACCCTTTTCTCATACTCACTACCAATGTAGAAGTTAGAAGAAAGACATTTAGTAATTTGTTCGTGGTAGGGGTTACCCTTTTTATTCATACGAACTTTTGTTTCAGTAACCAAATGAACGAATGTAGGTCGTTCCAC
>CAZUUI010000310.1:0-2571 GCA_964622955.1 uncultured Chitinophagaceae bacterium
AGTTGATAGATTTAGTTTTCTATTTGTATGATTAAAAACCCCAATCTCATCTATTTTGTCTGATATTTTTAAATTCTTTTTTAACTCAACTTTGTAAACAAAATACTGTCTTTTAACTTTTTTATATAGTACACAATATATTTTATCGTTTAACGTAATTAATCCATCCAACACATAGTCTTTTGATTTCCAGCTACTACTTTCCCATTCTTTTTGCTCAATGGACTCTAGCAATCTTAAATTTTTATCAAATTTCTTAATTTTTAATTTTTTAATTTTTTTCCCTAGTTTTTTTATTCCAATAGTAATTATTTCTCCTTTTGAATTTGTTGTAGCAAACTGGGGCAATTTATCTCCTTTCACTTCTTCGCTCCATGTTACTTTATAATCCTGGGAGAATGCATTGAAAGAAATAAATAAAAAGAAAAACGCAATAAGTTTATGTTTCATATTTGTTACAATTTTGACAAAAATATATAAAAATGTTGTTTTGTATTAAAATTATTTCATTTCCAAGGGTTTTTGAAAATCAAACCCAGTGTATTTTGCTTGAATTTCATTTAGTATACCATCCAATTCCTCAAAAATCATCGAATTGGTCAATCGGGCTCTAAATTCTTTTATATCGGGCAATCCCTTGAAATAAGAAGCATAATGTCTTCTCATTTCCAATATTCCTAAATTATTTCCTTTCCAGGTAATGGAATGTTTTAAATGCGTTCGGGCTGCGTATACACGTTCTTCTACTGTTGGAGGCGCCATCAATTCTCCCGTAGCAAAATAGTGTTTTATTTCCCTAAAAATCCAAGGATAACCAATTGCTGCACGTCCAATCATAATACCATCTACATCATAAGTATTTTTATATTCGTACGCTTTCTCTGCACTATCTATGTCTCCATTCCCAAAAATGGGGATATGAATTCTAGGATTGTTCTTTACTTTGGATATCCAGCTCCAATCGCTATGTCCTTTGTACATTTGAGTTCTCGTTCTCGCATGGATTGATAGTGCTTGAACGCCTATATCTTGAAGCCTTTCGGCCACTTCTTCTATATTAATGGTGTCCGAATCCCAGCCCAGCCTTGTTTTTACCGTTACGGGCAATGTAGTAGATTCGATTACGGTTTTTGTCAATGCAATCATTTTTGGAATATTTTTCAAAATTCCCGCGCCAGCCTCTCTTGACACCACTTTTTTTACAGGGCAGCCATAATTTATATCCAACAAGGTTGGTTTATGTTTTTCTACAATAATTGCAGAATACTTCATTGCTTCAAAATCACTTCCAAAAATCTGAATCCCAATAGGGCGCTCATAGTCATATATATCCAGCTTTTGGACACTTTTTTCGGCATTTCGCACCAAGCCATCGGTAGAGATAAATTCGGTATACATAAGATCGGCACCAAACTCTTTGCACAAGGCACGAAAAGGGGGATCGCTCACGTCTTCCATGGGCGCTAATAATAGTGGAAAAACTCCAATCTCTTCATTTCCAATTTTTATCATAGATTTGCAAAATTAAATAAATTATTTTAAAACAACATGGAGCATTCCCAAAACAAGTCACATTCTCTACTTACATTCATCTCCAGCTTTGTATTGGGCCTTTTTTTAATGGTGGTTTTATTAAGTATTTTTTTAGTTACAAAAAGTAATGACGAGTCAGATGCGGCTAGTTTTCAGCTTTTATTAAATAATTTATTGAAAGAAGATTTATTCAAAATACAAATTCTTCAACAATTGAGTCTTTTTGGACTTCCCGTTTTGTTTTATTCCATATTTAGACGATATAATTTTTATGAAATCAATAAAATTGAGTCTTTTCCAAATTTTAAATTAGTTCTTTGGGGCATTTCGTTTGCAATTTTTGCTTTTCCCGTTTTATCTTTTTTCGAGCAATTGATTATCAATATTCCTTGGCCTGCCGAAATTAGAGAAATGGCAGAAGCCCAAAAACTAGCCAATGAAAATGTAATCAATCAATTTTTGGATATAAAAAGTACCTCCGAATTTGTTTTAGCTATTGTCACAATGGGGGTTTTTGCAGGATTTTTTGAAGAGTTATTTTTTAGAGGTGCTATTCAAACAATTTTGAATGATAAATTAAAAAATCCTATTGCTGCCATCATCATTACAGGCGTTACTTTTGGCGTTTTTCATCAAAATTTTTATCAGTTTATCCCAATTGCATTCATTGGCATTTTATTTGGATTTATATTTTATAAAACGCAGAATCTTTGGATAACGATTTTTATACATATTTTCTATAATTCTAGTCAGGTCGTTTTATTTTATATGCATAAAACGAATAGAATTGCATTTGACATTGACAATTCGGAATCCATTCCTATCTGGCTGGTAGCTCTTTCATTAATTGGTGGAGCCTTTTCATTTTATAAATTATACACTTCAAAATTGGATACTACTCATGAATAATTTTGTTACAAGAAGTCTTACTGCTATTGTATTTGGAGCCGTAGTCATACTAGGACTTATTTTCAGCTCTTGGAGTTACTTGACTATAACCGGGATAGTACTTGTAGGTAGCTTACTGGAATTTTTCAA
>CAZUUI010000311.1:0-2569 GCA_964622955.1 uncultured Chitinophagaceae bacterium
CTCATAACTTTCTTATTAAATATCTATGTAATATTATAGAGAAAATTTATCGGGGATCTCTTATACAAATACTTATAATAAAAACAATATCAATTTATTACAAATTTGCTTAATCTATTGAGTTTATATATTTCTTATAATTATGAGTCACTATTTGGTTTGATTTCAAATCAAAAAGAAGATTGTACAATCCAAAAAAAGTACGATTCATATAGATAAAATGTTTAGAACCTCTATTGCCGTTCATCTTGCGCAGTTCGCTACTTTTGGCATATCGTTCGCCCATAGCACTAATTTCTCCAAAAAATGCTTTATCCGAAAAATCAAACGCATCTCGCTGGAATGGAAGCGTGAATAAACTCAACAATTCGTGAAACATCTCTTCAAAATATATCAATTCCGAAGGCGTGTCATTAGCTGTAAGTATTTCTAATTCATATAATTTTTTTCTAAAATTATCTCTATTTTGCAAATTTTCGGGCAATGTAAGCTCAAAATAGGGAATATAAAATTCTTTAGGAATTGCTTTCATACAACCAAAATCCAATGCTATCAATTCATTTTGATTTGAAACAAGAAAATTACCTGGATGTGGGTCGGCGTGAACATTTCTCAAATGATGAATCTGAAACATATAAAAATCCCACAAAGTTTGCCCTAGTTCATTTGCCAATAATTTATTGGTATTAATTTTTGTAAATTCTGATAAATGCAACCCTTCCATCCATTGCATCGTTATGATTTTTTCGGACGAAAATTCGGGATAGTATTTGGGTATAACCAATTTGGGTATATGCGCGCAGGCATTTGCCATTTTCACTCCTTGTTCCAGTTCATTCAAATAATTGGTTTCTTCCAATAGCTTATTTTCTACTTCTTTGAAATATTTATCGGAATCTTTTCCTTGAATATTAAACATTTTTATGGCTATCGGTTTTACAATTGCCAAATCGCTGCTGATACTATCTGCAACACCAGGATATTGAATTTTCACAGCTAAATGCGCTCCTTTCGAAGTAGCTTTGTGCACTTGGCCTATACTAGCGGCGTGATGCGATTGAGAAGAAAATGTATCAAAAACCTCGTTGGGTGTTTTCCCAAAATTATTTTTAAATGTTTTTTGAACCAATGCAGGCGAAAGCGGTGGCACTTGAAACTGCGCTAACGAAAATTTTTCTACATACGCCTGTGGCAGTATCGATTTATCCATACTGAGCATCTGCGCTACTTTCAGCGCACTCCCCTTGAGTTCCTTGAGGCTATTATATATATCTTCAGCGTTGTTTTGATTCAATTTTTCCTTGGCTTCTTCTTCCGAATTGATGATTTTGTCGCCATAATATTTGATATAATTTGCGCCAATTTTAGCTCCAGTCTGCAATAACTTTGAGGCACGTTGAATTTTTCCCGTAGGAATTTTATCAATTGATTTCAATTTGATATGTATTTAAGTATAATTACAAAAATTATGCGGTCTTAAAAGTTTCTTTGTAAATAAATTTGCCTAAATCAAACAAGCTTTTCAAAGGTGTAAAATCCATTAAATCAAAACTTGCTTTCAACGATTTTTCTATAAAAATATCTGTTTTTTCAAAACCTTTGGAAGTATCCTGCATCCAAAATTTCAATACCAATAAAAATTGTCCCCAAGCCGCTTCGTTCATACCTTTTTTCTCAAATTTCTTAAAGGTTTCATTCTCTATTTCCATTCCTTGCAAATCCAAGGACTCAATAAATTGTGAGAACAAACTTTTCAATTGACTTAATTTTTGGAAATTTTCAAGTTTAATGCCTTTTAATTGAGCCAAAACATAACTTCTGTTTGCGGTGAGCATTTCAAAAAAAGTAAAATACAAACTCGCCAGTTTATTTTTGCTATCAAAATGATTGTATTCTTCGTTCTCGTTCAATAAATTTAATGTTTTAACGAATAACGATTCAAAAAAATACGATTGAATTTGTTCCAAACTGGTAAAAAAAGTATAAAATTCGTTTTCTGCTATGCCCAGCTTTTTGCAAAAGTGATATACATTTTGATTTTCGGTATGTTCTTCCATAAAATACTCCATATAAGATGAAAGAATACTATCTTGATTTAATGTTTTTGTCTTTGCCATAATTTTATAAATTTTATACAAAAATAACTATAATTTTACGCTATTATTTTAATAATTAAGTATTTAGGATTTAATTAATTTACATTTATTTTTTTGGGTAAATCACTATCAAATCATCAATCAAATCGACAATTATTTCATCGCCATTTTTGATTTCACCGCTTATCATTTTTTTAGCAATATTGTTGACAATTTCCTTTTGAATAAGCCTTTTGATAGGTCTTGCTCCAAAATCGGGATCGTAACCTTTTTCAGCCAAATACTCTAGTGCCAAATCATTGATATCAATTTTTAACTTATTGGCCTCCAATAGTTTTTCTATTTCTTTTATCTGAATTTTAACTATTGCTTCAATCACTTTTTTGCGCAAAGGCAAGAAGAGCACAATATCATCGATGCGATTAATAAACTCAGGTTTTACATTGGATTTGAGATGATTGAGCAATTCGGCT
>CAZUUI010000312.1:0-2566 GCA_964622955.1 uncultured Chitinophagaceae bacterium
ATAATCAGGTGTGGCTATTTTATTGAAAACTTAGCGCCTATGTACATTCGGCGTCCGTCCATAGGTCCCCAAATCATACCGCCGTCAAAGCGTGCATCGTTTGGATTGGCACTCATCAGGATACGATTGTGTTGCATAAAGTTGAAAATATTTTCAGCACCAATATACATATCAAAGGTCTCGTTGGGGATAAAATTGAACTGATGATGTAGTAGCACATGCCAAGGCGATTGGGATTCCATCAAGCCATTGGTATTGGGAATGCGGGCAGGTCCATTGAGGAGGAGCGTGGTGGACATTCTCCATTTTTGATTGTGGGTAGCTACCGTTAGATTTGCCAAAAATTTGTCGTTTTTGAGCAAGGGAATCGCTTTTTGTTCGCCCGAATACACTGCGTATGCTTGGTCGTTTTTGTAGGAAAGTTTCAATTGTACTTGTTTTGAAAAATTGAATGTATTTTCTACTTGGAGGCTTTGCGCGCGCGATTGGTCTTGGAGGTAAAAAAGTCTTAATTGGGTAGGCGATTCTATATCAAAAAGCATTTGATTTTGGAACAAGGTAAGGAAATAGCTCGCTTCAAACACCGATGGAATACCTGCCAATTTGTAATCAAATTTGTATGCAATACCGCTGTTCCACGCTTTTTCGGCTTCGTAGGTGTTAGGCAGTGTCAACGTCCTGTTTGAAACCATAAAACCTATGCTTTCGCTAATCATAGCAGGTGTTCTAAATCCTAATCCTGAGCTAATTTTCAACGTATGCTTGGTGCTTGGCGCCCATTTGATATCGATACGTGGCGAAATGAAAATGCCTAGGTTTTGATGCCAATCGGCACGGAATCCCGAAATGATTTTGAGGGTTTCGGCATTGTAGGTATGTTCGGCAAAAAGTCCGTTGACAATGTCCAATTTTTCAAATTGATTTGTACCAATTTGTTCGTTTAGCTTGTCATAATGAAGACTATAGCCCGCTTTGAAGCTGTTGATCTTGTTGAAAATATCGGATTGGTAAATAGCCATCAGATTGCCAAAATATTGCTGACTTTTTAGGGCATTAGTGCCTATATTTCCTTTTTGAGTTGTATAATTGAATCGATAGGTCATAGCAAGGCTGTTGTTTTTGTCGGTTTTAATATCCCACGCGGTTTTGAGCATAGCCTGAACTTCCTGTGTGTTTTGGTCTATGGTGTATGGATTGGGAATTTCGTGAAGCAATTGCCCTGCATTGATTTGATTGTAAGCATATTGTAAGCCTGCATTGACCACCAATCCTTTTTTGCCCATATAGTGCCATTTGTTCATCAAATTGAGATTGAAAAATTGGGGCATATCTACAAAACCATCGTGATTATTGTCAAACTTGGCTCTGGAAAAAGAAGTATGCGCAAATAAATTTGTAGCCAGTTGGTCATTGAATTTTTGGCCTGTAATGAGGTTGAAATCTGATTTAGCAATTTCGGAAATATAACCGTTTAAAAATAATTTTTCGGTAGTTCGAGGCCTTTTAAAGTCAATGTTTATTTGCCCCGAGATGTTTTCAAATCCATTGGCTACCGAACCGATCCCTTTGTTGATCCCAATACGTTCAATCCAAGGGCCTGGAACGAGTTCTAGCCCTAATTTTTGGGATAAGCCTCTATGGTAGGGCAGTCCTTCCCACAATTGCTGCGAATACACGCCATTGAGTCCGAGGAGCTGAATTTCGCGTCCGCCCATTACGCCGTCGGAATAGACTACGTCTACGGTGTTGCTGTTTTCGAAGCTTTCGGCTAGGTTGCAGCACGCCAATTTTCCCAATTCGCATTTGTCTACTACTTCGGTTGAAATGGTATGGATATTGTCTTTTTTCTTATCGGTAATGACGGCACCTTTAGAAATTTTAGGTTCTAGTTCTATTAAAATAGGCAAGGTGTCTCGAACTTCATATTCTTGAGGTTCATAACCCATTTTTTTGAAGATAAGATGATGTTCGCCTTCCTTTTTTTGAATGGTAAAAGCGCCTTCTTCATTGGAATATGTGCTATAGGATTCTAGATTTTCCCAATAGATGCGTACTTTTGATAAGGGATTCCCATTGTTGTCATTTACAAATCCTTGAATTTGTTGGCTTTTTGAAGAAAATGAAATACTAAAAAGTAGTATTGATATTATTATTGATTTTTTCATTTTTGATTGATTTTATGGATTGAAAAGAGAGGAGATACTTAACTAATTTGATATAAAAAAAGCTACTGAAACTCCCCATGTTGCGCGAGGGATAGAGGCGATATCCTCCATAGTGAAACGAAGGAGATAAAGCCGAAAGCCCGGCCGTAGGCGCGCCCAAATAAATTTAATCCATAAAATGCTAACAGTTCCATACGCACCTGAAATCCCGTTGGGATTGGATACGTGGAAATTTTGATGGGGTGTCAAAAAATGGCTCGTGACGGAGCGAAGAGGTGAAATATGATGCAAATGATTCAACCGAAACACGTTTATTTTCGGTGATTTGATTCGTTTTTTTTGAGTAAGATTCTTGAGTTTGTTCAAAATTTTGGATAGTGAAAAGCTGTTGTGTGGTACAA
>CAZUUI010000313.1:0-2550 GCA_964622955.1 uncultured Chitinophagaceae bacterium
ATTATTTAAAGAGGTATGATGATAATATGAAATCATACACCGAAAAGGGCGAACCTTGGCGTATGAAAATTTCGCGAGAGGAATTTATACAAGAACTGGAACGGTTTAGGAAGCAAGAAGCAGAAAGTATGGCACGTGGATATTTAACGCCATATAATATTCAGAGTAATATAGAAGGTAGTATTTCGATTTTACTAATGCCCATTTTGACGATGGAAGAAGCTGTAGCACAGATGAAGCGCCATAATGAGATTACGGATGCGTATTTTGCCGAAGCTGCGCCAAGGATAAAAAAGGAAATTCAAATGCTTTCGCTTCCTTTGGACAAAAGAAAAATTCAAAAAATTTGTGCCGCATTATTTCGCAAACAAATTGAGGAAGCGGATATCCCCTCTGATCTCTTCGAAGTGCTGAAAGAAGAAAGAATGTATATAAGTATTAATAAAAGAATGGATGCCGTAAGGGGATTTGATAAAGAGTGATTTTAGCAAAACAAGTAAATTTTTCTTTTATAAACGCCAAATTTTGTCACTCTATTGCGGTAAATTTGTCTTCAAAAATAATGTATTATGAATTATTCACAGTTGATAGACAAGCATTTTCCTAAATATTTTAACTATAGAACCTTGCGGTGTTTGTTTGACCCAAAAGTAACAGAGTGGCATAAATGCGATATGGAAAAAAAGTTGGAGATTTTGGGCAATCTTTTGACTATAAAGCCGCTCGAGTATTGGGTGGAAAGTTATGCAAAGTATTATAAGAGCTTGAAAAAAGAATATGTCCTCATGGATATTCCAGAGGCGCTTTTTCGTATTTATCGTGGTGCTACAGAAGCATTGGAACCCGAGAAGGCAGATGCTATACGTACCTTTTTGTTACATTCTAAAATGCAAATAGTGTCGGGATTTGAAGATGTATATCCACGTGGTACACTGGTAGCGGTAATGGGCGAAGAGTTTGAAAAACATCAAAAAGCGTATGACGACAAAATGCAACGAATTGATGAATTGTTGAAGTCTAATGCATCGCAAAATCCAAATTTAGAGGAGTAAGGACAATAGGATTGTATTAATGGTATTAAAACCTGATACTATTAAAAGGCGAAAAATATTTCGCCCCTACATTGATTGATAATGATTTTTAAGGAATGATACAGGGGAAGGGGATGAGCTAATTACAAATTACTAATTTCTAATCACTAAAACCTAACGCCTAAAATCTTACATCTATTTTCTACGATTCCCCTCTCTTAAACGTAATTTCGGTAATTTCGGGTCTGATGCCTACTCTTCCCGGATAGCCAATAAAGCCAAAACCTCTATTTACATACAAATATTGATTTTTGATTTTATAAAGTCCTGCCCATTGTTTGTATACCCATTGTACAGGGCTAAAACGGAACCATTTGGTCTCTACCCCAAACTGCATTCCGTGGGTGTGTCCGCTCAGTGTGAGATCTATGTCGGTGTATTGTTCGCGTACTTCTGCATCCCAATGGCTAGGGTCGTGTGAAAGTAAGATTTTGAATGGAATATTTTCGGAGCCTTGGTGCGCTTTTTTCAGATTTCCATATCGAGCAAAACGCATTTTTGCGCCCCAATTTTCGATGCCTATCAAGGCTATTTTTTCGCCATTTTGTTCTATTATGGAATGTTCGTTTAGCAATAAATTCCAATTTGTGGCTTTGTGATACGATTTTAGCTGTTCAAAATTTGCTTTTTTTGCTTCTTTAGTTTCCCATTGCACATAGTCGCCGTAGTCGTGATTTCCCGTAATGGAAAATTGTCCGTGCGTGGCTTTGATATTTTTGAAAATATCGATGTATTCGGTATATTCCGAAGCGCGATTATTCACCAAATCTCCTGTGAATACAAAAAGATTTGGCTGGAGGCTATTGATGGTTTTGATAGCTTCGATAAGAGGTGCTTTTTTTGAGAAAGTTCCTGAATGAATATCGGATAATTGCACCAATTTGAAATTGTCAAAAGCCGCAGGAAGATTGGGGAAATATAAAGTATGACGATGAATTTTGTAGTCATACGCCGTCTTGAGCATTCCATAAATAAATGAAAAGAATGGCAAAGAGGCAATCATCAAAAATAGTATATTGAGAAATTCGCTGCGATTGATTCCGCCTTCGGGAAGTGTTTGAGTGGCTTTGCCAAAGCCATAGCGAAGCAGTCGTGTAAAATCTTCCAATCCTATAAAAAGAACCCAAAGAATTTTGGATACGAATATCCCCATAAGTACGCCAAACAAGAATTTGGTGAATCCATTGCCTTGTTCGCGGAAATTGAATACCAAACTGGCTACAAAAAACAGTAAGGTGTACACTATGGTGGCTATATATATGCTATTGGCTAGGACTTTGTATTTGGATTGGGCAAAGAGCGATTTGATGGCATTGTACCCATAGATATCTAAAAGTATTGTTATTAATAAAAATACTATTGGAAAGAAAAGTTTATTCACAAATTTTTAATTTCTAATCCAAACAAAAATTGAAGGAATAAAGTTCAAAGAGATATTGTTAATAAAAAGTAATTTTTA
>CAZUUI010000314.1:0-2390 GCA_964622955.1 uncultured Chitinophagaceae bacterium
AAAATACTCGCTCCAAGAAATAGACACCGCTATATTTCCAATACTATACTCCATTATCAATGCCCAACCAATAATCCAAGCAAATATTTCCCCAAAACTAGTATAGGCATACGTATATGCACTACCCGATGCAGGCACGCGCGAAGCAAATTCTGCATAACAAAGTGCACTAAATCCTGAGGCAACCGCTGTAAAAATAAATAGAAAAATTACTGCAGGACCGCCCGAAAAACAAGCCTTTCCTATAGTAGAAAAAATTCCTGCCCCAATGACCGCAGCTATCCCAAAAGAAGTCAAATCCAAAACCGTTAGATTTTTTTTCAACGAATCCTTTGAATTGGCTATTTCATTGACGATATGTTCAATTGATTTTTTTCGTAATACTCGCTTCACATTTTTTTATTTAGAAGTTAAAAATAGAATTTTTTCTTTGAAAAGTAATAAAAAAATTAAAACTAAATCACTATTCTAAATATAGTATCATTGAATTGATAAGGATTTTGACCTACTTCAATGATTCTATCTGCCACATCCTCAGGCTTATACAATTTTCCTTCATTATATAAATCGATAAATTTAGGTTTAAATTCAAAATCCTGAATATCGGTACTTCTAATCTGTAATTGCATATTGGTATCTACCACACCAGGCGCTATTGCAAACGCCGAAATAGGATTTTCTTTATTTTTTTGCTCTTCAACGATACATTTCATAAGCATTTCTATAGCCGCTTTGCTGGCACAATAGTTTGACCAAGAAGGATATGCGCTTGTAGCTGCGCCACTCGATATGGTTATAATTGATTTTTGAATTTTTGCATCTTGATACGCTTTAATAAAAAGAGTAGACAAAATCATTACTGCTGTATAATTTACGGAAATAACAGCATCCAAAGCATCAATACTTACTTTTTCCAACGTAGTAATTTCGCCCAATATTCCTGCATTATTGATAAGCACAACATTTTCATATAGACTACAATCTGGAAATAAAAAAGTTTTCACTTTTTCGATATTTGATAAATCTAGGGCTATGAACTGAAACTGCGGATGTTCTACTTCATTGTGCCTCGAAATGCCAATAACCGTATTATTTTTATCTTGTAATAACTGCGAAACGATACTCTTTCCCAATCCTGAATGCGATCCAGTAACGATGTACAAACTTTTCATCTCTTTATTTTTCTATTTTAACGGTTCTCAAATCCAAATGATTAATACTATTTTGCTCCAAATTTTTAACCTTTTTATGAATCAAACGAATCGATTGGTCATAAAAAATAGGCACTATGGGCGCTTCTTCCAATAATAATTGTTCCATTTTTTTATAAATAGGGATTCTTTTTTCGGCACTAGGTTCTTTTAGTATACTTTCATACAACAAATCATACTGTTTATTTTTGAATCGAGTATAATTGGGCGGTGCACTATTTTGGCTATAAAAACAAGCAAAATTCGACTCCGCATCGGGATAATCCGCCGTCCAAGAACGTCTAAAAAAATCAATTTTGCCTTCTTTTGCCAGCTGCATCATCGTTTCGGCAGGGTGCATTTTTAGGTCTACTTCAAAGCCCACTTGCTGCAATTGATAAATAATAAACTCCGCCAAATCTACATTGGCATTATTGATATGAAGTTGGATTTTGGCCTTTTTTGAATTGGAAAAACCAGCCTGAGCCAATAATTCTTTCGCTTTGGTAGGATTAAAAGAATATCCTTCAAACGCTGTATCATAAAAAGGCATTCCCAACGCCACAAAGCCTTTATTGGCAGGATTTACCAAATTATTCTTGAGGCTAGACACAATTTCTTGTCTATTGATAGCCAAATTCAACGCTTGCCTTACTTTTTTATGACTCAAGGGCGATGCAGGATTGCTATGAATTATCGCTAAATATTCGGTATTCAAATACGTTCTTTTTTGAACATAAAAATCTTTTTTGAGTGCCGATAATAGATTTCCATTTTCATCAAATACCTCGTGCACGATGCTTCCCTCCACATCTTTCAAACAATGCAGTTCGCCTTTTTTCAACATCAAAAACTCCATCTTTTTTTGTTCGTTGAACGTAACTTTTACGTGAGAAATATAAGGCAATCGCACGCCAAGTGTATCTTTTTGAAAATAATTGGGATTTTTTTCCAAAAACAATGCCGTTCCTTCTTCCCACACTTTCATTCGATATGGACCAGTTCCTACAGGATTTTTCCTAAAAGTACTTCCATAAAACGAAACTGCTTCGCGAGGAATTACACTCGTATACTGCATTGTAAGGTTATATATAAACTGTGCAAATGGTTTTTGCAATCGGATTTGAAACGTAAAACTATCTATAATTATAAAGGGATGAACCGAATCCACTTTGCCATTCAGAATCCAAGAACCCGGCG
>CAZUUI010000314.1:2400-2538 GCA_964622955.1 uncultured Chitinophagaceae bacterium
GGAGCGAATATACCGCATCAAAAGCCGAAGCCATTCTAGTACTATCGGGCGTGGCAAAACAAGCATTTTTGTGAAAATAAACCCCTCGTTTCATATAAATAGTATAACAAGTAGCGTCGGCATTCACTTCATAATGCG
>CAZUUI010000315.1:0-2536 GCA_964622955.1 uncultured Chitinophagaceae bacterium
CAAGAAATGAAAAACATCCTCTACCTTTCCTACGACGGCATGACGGATCCTTTGGGGCAAAGTCAGGTACTTCCTTATATCATTGGGCTTTCGGCGCAGGGATACCGTTTTACCTTGATTAGCTTTGAAAAACCCGATCGTTTTGCACAACACCAGCATACCATTCAAGAGCTATGCAACACCCACCATATAGACTGGCAACCTAAAGTTTATCATAAATCGCCACCCGTTTTTTCTACAATTTGGGACATTTATCAAATGTATCAAACCGCACAAGCCTTACACCAAAAAAAAGGCTTTGAGGCGTTGCATTGTCGTGGTTATATCCCTTCTTTAATAGGATTGTGGATGAAGAAAAAAGAGCATATTCCCTTTATCTTTGATATGCGTGGATTTTGGGCCGATGAAAAACGAGATGCGGGCGCATGGCCACAAGGCCATTTTTTATACGATCGAATTTATAATTTCTTCAAGCAAAAAGAAAAGGCCTTTATTACCGAATCGGCACATATCATTAGCCTCACCCATCGCGGAAAAGAAGAAATAATGACATGGAAACTGCCTATAAACGAAGATAAAATACAAGTCATTCCTTGCTGTGTGGATACCCAGCATTTTGATCGTTCTACCATTAATGAATCTCAAATTGAAGCCTTTCGAAACCAACTAGGTATAGCGCCCGATACATTTTTGTGGAGCTACCTAGGTTCCATAGGTACGTGGTATATGCTGGACGAGATGTTGGATTTTTTTAAAACGTGGAAAGCGTCTCATCCCAACTCCAAACTACTTTTTGTCACCCACGACGAACACGACCGCATTCAAAAAGCTGCCGAAGTACGTCAAATTTCGGATTCGGTAATTTTTAGAGGTGCTACACGCGCCGAAGTGCCTTTATCGGTATTGGCGTCGCAGGCGTCGCTATTCTTTATCCGTCCTACCTATTCCAAAATGAGCAGCAGCCCCACCAAGCAAGGGGAAATTATGTCGCTAGGCATTCCTATTGTATGCAATACGGGCGTGGGCGATACGGATCAGATTGTATTGAAATATGAGTCGGGCAGGCTTATAGATTCCTTTGATGATACCGCATACCAAAAGATAGCCGATACCTTTCTATCTCATAGCTTCAATCCCGAAACGCTTCGCGAAAGCGCATTGGATTATTTTGAATTAAAAAAAGGCGTGGCGGATTATTTAGAGGTTTATAAGAAAGTGATTCTCTAAATCAAACATTCAACAATCTTTTCATATATTTGCAGGTAATTAATAAATAAAATGATTTCATTTAATAAAAACCCCAAAGAACGTATTGTTTCAAATCAAAAAGAAATTTTTGTTTTTGAAGAAAATCATACCAATTTTGATGAAGATACCGTAAACTCGTTTGGTGAAGAATGGGAGCATTTTAATACTTTTACCGATGCAGAAATTAAAACAGCCGGCGATCAGTATTTTGACATTGTAGACAAAGAATGGCTCAAAGGAAAACATGCATTGGATGTGGGATGTGGAAGTGGCCGTTGGACAAAATATGTATCGCAATATGCAGGATTTGTAGAGGCAATAGACCCAAGCAAAGCTGTTTTGGCTAGTGCAAAATTGCTACAAGAAAGCCCCAATACCCGAATTTCAAAAGCGGGTGTAGACAATATTCCTTTTGAAGACAATAGTTTTGATTTTGTATTTTCGCTAGGCGTATTGCATCATATTCCCAATACACAGCTAGCCATGCAGCGTTGTGTAGAAAAACTAAAGCCCGAGGGGAAGTTTTTGGTTTATTTATATTATAATTTTGAACAAAGAGGGGTGTTATTCAAAAGTTTGTTTTTCCTTTCTCATATCATTCGTTTGGTTATTTCAAAATTACCTGCATCATTAAAACGATTGGTTTGTGACCTCATAGCAGTAGTTGTCTATTTACCGTTGATATATATATCCAAAATTATTGAAAAATTGGGTTTTAGCAATCTATCCAATCAAATTCCATTGTCTTATTACAAGTCTCATTCGTTTTTTATTGTACGAAACGACGCTTTAGATCGTTTTGGAACACCATTGGAACAGCGATTTTCAAGAGCTGAAATCACAAAAATGATGGAAAATTGTGGCTTGAAAAATATAATTATTTCAGAAAATGAACCTTACTGGCATGCCATTGGAGAAAAATAAAAAAATAGCGATTATATGTCCGCATCCCGAGGGCGTTGCACCAGGACAGCGATTAAAATATGAACAATATTTTGAAAATTGGCGTTCAAATGGATTTGAAATAGACATTTTTCCTTTTCAATCGAAGCGTTTTTGGGATATTAATCCAAAAAAAGGCTATTTGTTTGAAAAAATCTTTTGGACAATTATTGGGTATTTTCATCGATTTCTTTTGTTGTTTAAGCTTTGGAAGTACGATGTGGTATATATTTTTTTGTGGGTTACGCCTTTTGGTCCGCCTTTTTTTGAATTTTTGTTAAGAAAGATTTTAATTGTTTTGCGTTATTTCTAACTTTTTGCTTAAATGACCTTAAATTTACTTGCA